>CAXGVP010000124.1:0-8514 GCA_964013055.1 uncultured Albimonas sp. | reverse complement strand
GAAGTCCGCCGCCCCGGGCGTCCCGCGGATCGCCAGCCCCCCGGCGTCCGAGCGGAGCAGCACCGCGGCGCCGGCCGGGTCCTCGTCCGCGATCGCCCCGGGCGCCGGCGGCGGCGCCCGGGGGACGACGGCCGCGCCCGCCGGCGCCGCCGCCGGCTTGCGCATCGGATCGTCGGCGGGATCGAAGCCGAGCCCGGTCTCGGGCGGGGCCGAAAGCGCCGGCGCCGGCGGCAGGCCCAGGCCCTGCGCGTCGGGGGCGTCATCCGGGCGCCGAGCCGGGTTCGGGGCCCGCTCGCCCAGGGTCGGCGCGGGCCGGCGGTCCTGCGCGTCCGCGTCGCCGGGCAGGGCCGGGGGCGGCGGCAGGGCCAGCGCCAGGGCCGCGGGGTCCGCATCGGGGTGGAGGGCGGCGAAGAGCGCGGCCTCCACCCGCTCGAACCAGGGGCCGGCGGCGTCGAGCGCGGCGTCGAGTGCGGCCCCGGGCCCCAGCTGCGCGCGCTCCGCCGCCACGATCACCGGGAACAGCCGGCCGGCCGAGTCCGCGCCCGGCCCGATCACGCCGATCCCCCCCGGGGCGCCGAAGGCCCCCGCGCGGGCGGCGAAGCGCCAGAAGGGCGCGGTCAGGAACCCGTCCTCGGCCGGCCCGCCGCCCTCGCGCAGCCTGGCGAGGCCGCTCAGCGACCAGCTCCGCAGCCCTTCGACCAGCTCGCGAGAGCCGCCGCCCGCCACGAAATCCCCGCGCGAGGGCAGCTTGCACAGCCAGCCGGTGCGGGACGCGGCGGCGGGGGGCGGGGCGCTCAGAGGTCCGGCGGGCATTGGAAGCTCCGCATCCGGGCGCGCAGGGCGAAGGGGTTGCGGTCGTCCTTCATCAGGAAGATGAGCGAGACGTAGCGGCCGCCCCCGCGGATCTGCACCCGCATCTTGGCGCCGCCCGACAGCAGTCCGGTGCCCGAGGCGTCGACCAGCCGGAACAGGCCCCAGACGCCCAGCTTCTCCTGCTCGGTCGGGGTGGCGGGCAGGGGCTGGCCGGTCACCGGGTCGCGCGCGCCGGTGGCCACCGTCATCCGCACCTTCGCCCCCGCCTGGTCCACCGGCCCCGGCCAGCTCAGCTGCGCGATGTCGCGCCTGGCCTGCGAGAAGGTGGCGGGCTGGTCGCCGACCGAGAGGGTCATCTCGCCCACCCCCTCCTCCAGCGCCTCGGGGTGGATGCCGAAGCCGAACTGGGGGGTGCGCGCGCCGTCGGGGAAGAAGGCGTCCTGCAGCTCGGCTGCGGCCTGGAAGAAGCGCAGCCGCTCCTGCGACAGGCCCAGCGACTGGCCCAGCCCCTTCCACACCCACTGCGGGCGCGAGGTGTCGACCATCGCCGCAAGGTTCTGGTCGAAGAACCGCTGCACCACGCCCTCGGGTCCCAGCACGTCGGAGAGGTCGCCCAGCGACATCTCGGGCCCCGAGCCGAACGGGTAGCGCCCCTGGATCGAGGAGCGGCAGAACGGCACGACCGAGTTGCGCCAGGTCTCCGACAGCTGCCCGCGCAGCCCGTCGGCGACGGCGGTGTTGAAGGTCTGCAGGCTCTCGGAGATCATCCGGCGCACGAAGTCCGGGCCGACCTCCGCCGAACGCGCCACGTCGTCGGCGGCGGGCGAACTGCTGAGCGCCGACAGGTCGGTCGAGCGTCGCGCGGCCAGGTCCGAGACCACGGCCCGAAGCTCCCCGATGTTGAGCATCAGCGCGTCCAGCGGGCCGGCCGCGCCGTCGCCCACGAAGTCGCGCAGGTCCTCGAAGGCGCGGGTGACCAGCGCGCCGGGGGCCTGGCCGCCCGGGTCGCCGTCGCCGGCGAGCTGCATCATCCGCTGCGCCCGGCTTCCCAGCGCCGCCGCGGCCTTGGACGTGTCGACCGGAGACTCCGGCTGGCGCGACAGGTCCGTCTGCCGCGCCGCCTCGACCAGCACGCCGCGCAGCGGGCTGCCGCGCGACGACAGGGTCAGCAGCACGGTGGCGGCCTGGCGCGGCTCGGCCAGGCCCACGATGCGCAGATCCTCGAGGAAGCCGCGCCAGGCGTCGATGTAGGACCGCTGGTAGAGCTCGCGCAGCTGGCGGCGCGCCTCCTGCACCTCGGCCCGGCTGGGCAGCGCGTCGCCGTCGCCGTCGGCGAGCACCCATTTCTCGGACAGCGCCCGGGCCACGGCGACGTCGAAACGGGGCCGCGCCTCGTCCCAGAAGCCGGTCCAGGTGAAGGCGCCGGGGATCGGCGCGTCCAGCGGCTCTCCCGAGATGCGCACCAGCACCTCCTCGGCCGCGCGGCCGCCCTCGGCGTCGCGGATCGTCCAGGGGCGCAGGCCGGCGGAGGCGAGCTCGGACATCAGGATCCCGTAGGCCTGGTCCGAGGGGCGCACGTCCTTGGCGTTGGCCCGCGCGATCGAGAGCTTGCCGGGGTTCAGCTCGCGCGGTTGCAGGAAGCCCTCGTCCAGCCCGGTCAGCAGCGCCTCGAGATGGGTGCGCATCCGCTCCAGCACGTCGGCCTGCAGGTTGGGATCGTAGAGCGTGCGCCAGTCCTCCTCGAGCCGGGCGCGCACATAGTCCTCGTCCATCGGCCCCTGGCCGCCGATCATCAGGTAGGTCTTGAGCGTGTTGTAGAGCGAGCGGGCGTCGTCCAGCTCGGCGTCGATCTTCTGCTCCAGCCGGAACAGGACGCGGGTGCGGAACAGGTCGTCGACGGCGTTGAAATAGGCCAGCGTCGCCTGCTCGCGCAGCGAGTCGAGGTCCGCCGCCCCCAGCCCGTTGAGCGGCAACGAGGGCTCGGCCGAGGCCAGGCGCGCCCGCTCCGCCGCCAGGCGGTCGAGCGGGCCGAGCACCGCCTCGAAGTCGTGATCCTCGACCACCAGCGGGTCGATGTCGGGGGCGAGGGCTGCGAGGTCCGTCTCGAACCCCGCCAGTTCGGTGGCGAAGGCGGAGGCGTGGGCCTGCATCTCGCGCGCCGTCTGCCACCAGCCCAGGCCCAGGGCCACGGGCAGCGCGACCAGCGCCAGGATCGCGGCCCAGCGGCCGATCGAGGCGGCGGTCCGCCGGCGCCCCGCGCCCTGGGCGGCGAGGCCGGATTCGGGGAAGATCACCTCCTCCAGAAGCCCGCGCAGGAAGTAGGCGCGTCCGCGCCCGGGCTGGGCCATGCGCGTCGACTGCCGCGCCGCCCCGAACTCCTGCGAGAGCGAGGCGATCAGCCGGTCCACCGGCTGCCCCTGCTGGGTCGCGGAGGTGAAGTAGAAGCCGCGCAGCAGCGTCGCCTCGGAATAGCGGTCCGGCCCGAAGGCCTGGCGCAGGAAGCGCGAGACCACCGGGACCAGCGAGGAGAACTGCGAGGAGAAGCCGAACACGTCCGAGCGCACGCCCACGTCCGCCTCGTCCTGCATCCGGGGGAACTGAAGCTCTCCCAGCCGCTGCAGCAGGCGCTGCATCTCGGGTTCCACCGCGTCGAGGCTGGCCTCGGCCCGCGCCCGGGCCGCGTCCTCGGAGGGGGCGGGCGTGAACGGGAAGGTGACGCCCCAGACCTGGTCGCGGTCGGACTTGGAGAAATCCTGGAAGAGCTCGGTGAACCCCTTCAGCAGGTCCGCCTTGGTGAACATGACGTAGACCGGCACGCGGGTGCGCATCCGGGCCATGATCTCCTGGATGCCGGTGCGCACGGCTTCGGCGTGGCGGTCGAGGGCGGCCCGGTCGCCGCGGGCCAGGTCCTCGACCGAGATCGCCACGATGACGCCGTTCAGCGCCTCGCCGGGGCGGTGGCGGATCAGCAGGTCGAGGAAGGTCGAGAAGGCCGAGCCGTCGATCCGCGCATCCGAATCCCGGCTGACGTAGCGCCCGGCGGTGTCGATGAACACCGCCTGGTTGGTGAAGATCCAGTCGCAGTTGCGGGTGCCGGCGACGCCTTCGACCGCGATCTCGTCCCCGCGGCGCAGCGGAAAATCCAGCCCGCAGTTCAACAGCGCCGTGGTCTTGCCCGAGGCCGGCGGGCCGATGAACACATACCACGGCAGCTCGTAGAGATAGCGCGACCCCCCCATGCGGGAGCGGAAGCGCAGGCGGCGCAGCTGGGCCAGCGCCTCGGCGAACTTGGCGCGCAGCTCGGCGGATTCGGCCGAGATCGCCTCGCCCGTCGCGTCGGGCGCGCTCAGCTCCTGCGCCAGCTTCGCGTTGCGGCGGCGGCGGACCAGCCAGCGGATCAGAACCACCAGGCCCCACAGCGCCAGCAGGACGCCGATGGCGACCAGCCGGGCGGCGATCGGGTCGAACAGCCGCGGCTCGCCGCCGATCGGCAGCAGCGGGCCGGCGAACCAGATCGCCACGGCCAGCAGCACGACCGCATAGAGCAGCAGCGCGGGGAGGGACAGGAGCAGGGCGCGCATCAGCTCATTCCTCCGCGGTCTCGAGCACCAGCTCGACCCGCCGGTTCACCGCCCCGCGCGGGTTTTCGGGGTCGAGCGGATGGTTGGCGCCGAAGCCCTGCACGCTCAGCCGCGCGGGGTTTTCGAGCAGCGGCGTCATGTAGTTGGCCACCGCCTTGGCCCGCGCCTCGGAGAGGTGGAAGTTCGACGGGAACCGCGCGGTCTTGATCGGCGTCGCGTCGGAATGGCCCTCGACCCGGACCGGCCCCGGCTCCCCGTTCAGCGCGGCGGCGACCTTGCCGAGCGTCTCCTGGAAGCGCCGCTCCAGCGAGGCCGAGCCCAGCTGGAACATGCCGTCGCCGGTCAGGCGGATGCGCAGGCCTTCGGCCTCGGGAATCACCTCGACGATGCGCTCGTCGATCTCGGTCTGCAGGAACTTCGACACCCGCTCGGTCTGCGGCGGCGCGGGAGGGGGCGCCGGCGGGGTGGGCGGCGGCGGGTCGAGCGCCACGATCCGCACCAGCCCCTGCGGCGGCATCTGGGCGACGGCCGCGACCGCGGTCCCCGCGGCGCCGCCGGCCTGCCAGACGAAGGCGACGAAAAGCCCTGCGCAGACCGCCACCGAGACCGCCGCGACCAGCCAGGTCGGCAGCAGCTCGCGCAGGGGCTTGCGCTCGGTCTCCACGCCGCGCCATTGCAGCGACAGGGTCTCGGCGAAGCCGCCGCGGCGGGTGCGCACCGCCTCGAAGGCGCGGGCGCGGCGTTCGTGCAGGCTGTCGCGCCCGTCCATGCCGCGCAGCCGGTAGACGCCCTGGAAGCCGAGGCTGACGCAGATGTACATCAGCTCCACCAGGTCGCCGTAGCGGGTCAGGTTGCGTTCGGCGGCGGCGAAATAGTCGAAGAACCGCTCGCCCCCCTGCACGTCGGAATGGGACGAGCCGACCAGCGTGGCGTGCTGATAGCCCCGCTCGATCCCCCAGGGCTTGTTGAGCACCGCGTCGTCGATGGTGGCGGCCAGCGCATAGCGGGCGACGTCGACCACCTCCTGCTCGGCGCCCGCGGCCAGCGCGCGGGCCTCGAAGGTCCTGAGCAGGGCGAAGGCCTTGCGGCGCAGGTCCTCGATCTCCAGCGGCTCGGCCTGGTGCTGGAGGAAGACGATCAGGTTCAGGAGGTCGGCGGCCGAGTCCACCAGCGGGTTGACCCCCGGCCGCACGCCCGAGAGGTCGAAGCCGCCGCCTCCCCCGCCGTATCCGCCGCCCAGCCCGCCCGGCGGGGGCGGGACATGGTCGCCCGCCGGCGCCTCGGGCCGGCGGCCGCCGGGCATCGGCGAGACGATGGTGCGCGGGGGATCGGGACGGTCGGACATGGGCTCAATCCCTGATCGCCCAGAGCTGCAGGTCGAGCGGGTCGAGCGCGCGCTGGGAGTGAATGGCGATGGTCCGCTCCTGGCGCACCGCCGCGTAGGCGGGGGACTTCAGGTCGAGCTCGAAGCAGACGTATCCCGACAGGGGCCGGATCTCGGGCGGGAAATGCGCCCGCGGGATCACCGCCACCGAGGAGGCCGCGGCCCCCATGATCTGCCCGATCTGGCCGGTGGATCCGACGTAGACGTTGGAGGGGAAGGCCGAGCGGAGCTGGTCCTCGGTCATGTTGGACGAGGCGACCAGGAACAGGCGCGCGTTCTCGACCAGGGTCGGGTCGATGGCGCGGTTGTAATGCAGGCGGTTCTTCTCGTGGTAGTCGAGGGGGATGGGCCGGGCCGCCGGGTCCTCGAGCTGGCCGAGCGCGGCCAGGATCGCCTCGAAGGCCGCGCCCAGGCACAGGGTCAGGTCGTCGTGGTCGTAGGCCGGCAGCGCCGGCGCCCGGCGCGCGTCGCGCCCGTAGGCGGCTAGCTCGGCCGCGGTCTCCACCAGCTCGGTATAGAGCCGCTCGGGGTGGCAGGTCCCGGTCGCCGACAGGTGCCCCAGCCGCGCGGCCTTGCCGTTGCAAAGCTGCAGCAGGAGCAGCTGCTGCACCCCCCCCGCAGAGGCCGCCCCGGCCGATCCGCCGGGCCCCGCGATCTGGTCCGCGCGCACGCCCAGCCGGGCCGCGACCTCGGCCAGCTGCCCCAGCGCCCGGGCCGAGGCGGCGATCGACAGCAGCGGCGGGATGTATTCGGGGTCGAGCCGCACGCGGCCCGCCCCGACCTCGGCGATCCGGGCGATGGGCAGGGCGTCGAAGCCCTCGGGCCGGGGACCCGCGCTCAGCCGCAGGCCGATGCGCCCCAGCTCCAGCGTCTGCGGGGCCGCGCCGGGGTCGAGCTGGTTGGCGAGGTCCTCGGGCCGGACCGCGTAGCGCGCCGCGCCCGGCGCCGCGGCCGCCAGCGGCGCCCCCAGCGCCAGCGCCGGCACCGCCAGCCAGACCAGCGCGCCGGCGGCCTCGGGGCCCGGGCGGATCGGCGCGATCTCGGCCGCCTCGCCGGGCGCGTCGAACAGGGCGCCGTCCGCGAAGGCGCCGGCGGCGCGGGTCAGGCCGACCTGCCCCGCCTCCAGCAGGCCGCGGTCGATCTCGAGGTCGGTGAACCCCCAGCTGAACGGCTCCAGCGCCGCGGCGCGGGCGGCCAGGAGGGACTCGACGCGCCGATCCTGCTGCTGGAAGTGATGGGCGCGGAGGAACATGCCCTCCTTCCAGATCACCCGTCGCGCAAGCGTCATTCGGCTCGTCCTCCCCCCTTGCGGCCGCGGCGGCCTAGCCCTCGTCGCGCCGTCTCCTCGGCGCGTCGTAGAGGCTGTCCAGCTCGCGGCCGAAAATCTTGCGGATGTCGTCGTTCGCCTGCTCTGCGAAGCGGGCGTAGTCCTCGGTGAAGCGCCGCCACAGCTCGGCCCGGCGCATGGCGGGGGCGACGCGGCCCAGGGCCCCGCGCTCCAGCCGCGTCTCGAGCGAGGCGGGATCGAAGGTGTCGAGCGCGATGCGGATCGCGCCCCGGATCGCGGTGACCAGGGCGGCCTGGTGGTGGAGCATGTCGGCCAGCGCGTCGTCGACCGCCTCCTCGCCCGAGAGGTAGCCGTCGGAGAACGGCCGCATCAGCCCCTGCACGGCGGCCGAGGTGGTGGGCGAGAACTTCAGCGGGTTGGCCCCCAGCTCGACCATGGTGCGCGAGACGCCGAGCTCGCGCTTGATCTCGGCGCGGGCCTCCAGCTGGCGGCGCATCGCCTCGGCCATGGCGCGGAAGGTGCGCCCGGCATGGGCGGCGACGGCCTCGCGCTGGTCGGGGGGCACCTGGTCGAGGTCGAGCCCCGCCGCGGCGAAGAAGGCCCGCAGCGCGGCCGCGTCCCCGCTCGCGCCCGGGTCCGCCTCCGGGCTCTGCGTGGCGGCGGCCTGCGGGGCGGAAGGGGCCGGCGCGGCCGGCGACGCGGCGTCCGAAAGGCCGCCGCCGGAGGGGGGCGAGACGGAGGGCGCCGGGGTCTGCGAGGGGGTCGGTCCCGGGGTTTGCGGCGGGGCCTGCACTGGGCCCGAAGCTGCGCCCGGCGGCGCCGGCGGCGCGATGCCCCCGCCCGACGCGGGAGGCCAGCCGGCCGCCGCCGGCGGCGCGCCGGGGACCGCAGGGGACCCGGGGCCGCTTGCGGGCGGCGCCGGCGGGGCCGGATCCTCGCCGAACCGGGGCGCCGGGATCGGGTCCTGCGGGGGCGAGGCGGGCGGAGAAGATGCGGAAGGCGGCGAGGCGGGCTCGCTGGCGCCGGCTTCGGAGGCAGGGCCGGACGGGGCGGGGGGCACGCCGGGAAAGTCGGGGGCGGGTCGGGGGGCGTCCTGCGCCGCGGGCGGCGTCGGGGGGGAGAGGTCGAGCGCGTCGGGATCGAAGGCGGGCGCCGGCTCCCCGCCGCCGCCGATCAGGTCGTCGAAGCTGGGCCCGGCGGGCGGCTTCGGAGGGGTGCGGGCCGCATCCTCGCGCCAGGCGGCGCCCACGGGGCCGGAGCGCGCGGCCTCCAGCCCGCTCTTCGGCCCGTCGCCCAGCCGGTCCCGCGCGGCGGGATCGCCGCCGAGGCTCGGGGCCGGGCGCAAGCCGCCCGCGCCGAGCCCCCCGCCGTCGGACCTGCCCGAACCCGGACCCGCCGGACCCGCGCCGCCCGAGCCCAGGCCCCCCGAGCCCAGGCCCCCCGCGCCC
>CAXGVP010000123.1:0-8532 GCA_964013055.1 uncultured Albimonas sp. | reverse complement strand
CCCGCTGCCGCCGCCGCCCGCTGCCGCCGCCGCCCTTCCGTAGCGCCGCGGCCCCTCCCCGGCACGGCCTCCCCGCCCGCCGCGCCGGGGGCGCCATGACGGAACCTGCCGCCCCCGCGCTTGACGCCCCCCCGCCCGCGATCCCAGAACAGCCTTCCCGCAATCCGACCCCGCGAGCGCCCGTGCCCCAGACCCCCGCCCTCACCGACCCCGACCGGGACGCCCTGCGCGCCGCCTTCCTGGCGCAGGCCGGCTGGGCCTCCGCCACGATCCGGCCTCTCGCGGGCGACGCCTCCAACCGCCGCTACGAGCGCCTGACCCGGGGCCCCGGCGGCGCCGGCGCGGTGCTGATGGACGCCCCCCCCGAGAAGGGCGAGGACCTGGTCCCGTTCCTGGGCGTCACCCAGGCCCTGCGCGCCCGCGGCTTCTCGGCGCCCGAGATCCTCGCCGCCGACCCCGCCACCGGCTTCGCGGTGATCGAGGACCTGGGCGACGACCTCTACGCCCGCGTCTGCGCCCGGGATCCCGCGCTGGAGACGCCCCTCTACCTCGCCGCCGCCGAGCTGCTGGCCGAGCTGCAGTCCGCCCCCGCCCCCGAGATCGCCGGCGACCACCCCGTCCCCCCCTACGACCGCGCCGCGCTGGAACGCGAGGCGATGCTGCTGCCCGAGTGGTATCTCGGGGGCCTCGGCCGCGCCTCCGAGACGCTGGCCGAGGAATTCCGCGGCCGGGTCCGCGCCGCCATGGCGCCGGTCGAGGACGCCCGCGCCGCCCTCGCCCTGCGCGACTTCCACGCCGAGAACCTGCTGTGGCTGCCCGCGCGCCGCGGCGCCGCGCGCGTCGGGCTGATCGACTACCAGGACGCGCTGCGCGGCCACGGCGCCTACGACCTGGTGTCGCTGACCGAGGACGCCCGCCGCGACACCTCCGACGGCCTGCGCGCCGCCACCGCCCGGCGCTACCTGGAGGCGTCGGGCCAGGACCCCGAGCCCTTCGGGACCGCCGCCGCCCTGCTCGCCGCCCAGCGCAACATGAAGATCGTGGGGATCTTCGCCCGCCTGCACCTGCGCGACGGCAAGGCGGGCTACCTCGACCTGATCCCGCGGGTCTGGGGGCACCTGGCGCGCGACCTCGCCCACCCGGCGCTGGCCGACCTGCGCGCCTTCGTGGCCGCCCATGTGCCCCCGCCGGAGCCCGCGGCGCTCGCCCGCCTGCGGGGCGCCCGATGACCCCGCCGCAGACCCCGCCGCAGACCCCGCCGCAGACCCCGCGCCGCGCGATGATCATGGCCGCGGGCAAGGGCACGCGGATGGGGGCGCTGACGCAGACCACCCCCAAACCGATGCTGCCGGTGGCCGGCCGCCCGCTGATCGACCACGCCCTCGACCGGGCCGCCGAGGGCGGGGCGACCGAGGCGGTGGTCAACCTCCACCACCTCGGCGCGCAGATCCGCGCCCATCTCTCCGGCCGCGAGGCCCCCCGGGTGCGCTTCTCCGACGAGACCGGGGAGCTGCTCGACACCGGCGGCGGCGTGCGCAAGGCGCGCCCCCTGCTGGGCGAGGCGCCGGTCTACGTGCTGAACTCGGACGCCATCTGGTCCGGCGCGGCGCCGGCGCCGACGCTGGCGGCGGCCTGGGACGAGGGGCGGATGGACGCGCTGCTGCACTTCGTGCGCCGCGAGGACGCGGTGGCCTACACCCGCCCCGGCGACTTCTTCCTCGAGGATGTCGCGAACGGCGTCGGCCGCCCCGTCCGCCGGGGCGAGGCGCCGCTCGCCCCCTACATCTACGCCTCCGCCCAGATCGTGCGCCCCGCGGCCTTCGAGGGCTTCCCCCCCGGCCCCTTCTCCACCAACCTGGTCTGGGACCGCCTGCTCGCCGCCGGCCGCCTCTTCGCGGTGGTGCACGAGGGCGCCTGGGTCGACGTCGGCACGCCCGAGGGCCTGGCCGCCGCCGACGCCCTGCTCGCATGAGCCGCCCCGCGCCCCGCCCCCTCGACCCGACCGCCCGCCGGGCGCCGCCGCGCGCCGCCGCGAGACGCCGCGCCGCGGCCCTGCGCGCCGGGCAGGTCATGCGCGACGCCCGCGCCGGGCGCCGCGCCGGCGCCCTGCGCGACGCCTGCGCCTTGCGCCTCGCCTCGGCCCCGCGACAGGCCTGCGCCCTCTGCTGCGCCCGCTCCGGGCGCCACACCTTCGCCTCGCGCGACACCTGCGCCGGGCGCCTCCCCCCCACCCCGCGCCACGCCTGCGCCTCGCGCCTCGCCCCCGCGCCGCGCGACGCCGGCGCCGCCTGCGACGCCCCGGCGCCCCGTCCGCGCCGGGGCCACGCCCGCCGCCCCGCAGCGCCTCCGGAGGCCGCATGACCCTCTTCGCCCCCTCGACCGCCCCGCGGGTGTTCTACGTGGCCCCCGGCACGGACTTTTCCGCCGCCCTCGCCCACGGCCTGCGCGCCCGCGTCGCCGCCGCCGATCCCGCGCCCGAGGCCATCGCCCGCGTCCAGCTCTATCTCAACACTCGCCGCACCGGCCGCGCCCTGATCTCGGCGCTGGAGGCCGGGCGCCCCGCCGCCTGGCTCCCCCGCCTCTCCTACGTCGGCGAGATGACCGAGGAGGCGCTTCTCGCCGGCATCCCCGCAGGCTCCGGCCCCCTGCGCCGCACCCTCGCCCTGATGCGCCTGACCGAGGCGTTCCTCGCCGCCAACCCCGAGTTCGGCGACCCCCTCGGCGCCCCCGCGCTCGCCATGTCGCTGCGCGCCCTGCTGGACGAGCTGCAGGCCGCCGGCCTCGACGCCCGCTCCTTGCAGGCGCTGGACCTCGACCAGCACGCCGCCCACTGGGACCTGACCGCCCGCTTCCTGACCATCGCCGCCGAGCACTGGCCCGCCTGGCTGGAGGAGAACGAGCACGGCGCCCCCGACCCCGAGACCCGCCGACGCCTCGCCGTCGCCGCCCTGCGCGCGCAATGGGCCGAGCGCGCCCCCGCGCACCCCACCATCGCCGCCGGCTCCACCGCCTCGACGCCGGCCACCGCCGAGCTGCTCTCGGCCGTCGCCCGCCTTCCCGACGGCGCGGTGGTGCTGCCCGGCTGGGACCCCGACCTGCCGCAGGACGTGTGGGAGGAGCTGACCGGCGACGCCCCCCGCCCCGAGCACCCCCACCACTTCCAGGCCCGCTTCCTCGCCTCGCTCGGCCTCGGCCCGCAGGACGTGACGGCGTGGGGAGAGCCCTCGCCCCCCTCGCCCCCGCGCCTGCGCCTGCTGACCCAGGCGCTTCGCCCCGCGCCGGTCACCGACCACTGGCTCGACGCGCTCGCGGACCTCGCGGCCGAAGCGCCGGAGGCCACGCAGAGCCTCGCCCTGCTGGAGGCCGAGACCCCGCGCGACGAGGCCGCCGCCATCGCCGGCGCCCTGATGGCCGAGGCCGCCGCCGGCGGCACGGCGGCGCTGGTGACCCCCGACCAGGTCCTCGCCCGCCGGGTGAAGGCGGAGCTGGGCCGCTGGGGGATCGAGCCTGACGACAGCGCCGGCCGCCCCCTCGGCCTGACCCCTCCCGGCATCCTGCTGGGCCTGACCGCCGGCCGCATCGGCCGCCCGATGACGGCGGAGGCGCTGGCCGCGCTCCTGCGCCACCCGCTGACCTCCGCCCCCGCCCGCCGCGCCCACCTGCGCTGCCTCGCCTTCCTGACCCGCGAGGCCCTGCGCGGCGGCGCCCGCGAGATCGACTGGGACCGCCTGAGCCAGCGTCTCGACGCCCGCCGCGCCGACCCCGAGCGCCCGGCGAAGGCCCCCGAGGGCTTCGACCCCTGGTTCGCCTGGCTCAGGACCCTGCTGGCCCCCCTCGCCTCGCCCCCCCGGGGCGCCGAGGCCTGCGTCGCCCTCCATCGCGCCGCCGCCGAGGCCCTCAGCCGCGGCCCCGCCCACTTCCCCCCCGAAGACGCCCCCGCCCCCGACGCGCCCCCCGTGGCCGACGTCTCCGACGCGCCTGGGACCGACGCCCCCGCCACGCCGCCCGTGGCCGACGCCCCCGACGCGATCCCGATGGCCGCCCCGACCTCCGGCGCCGCCGCCCCCTCCGCCGATGCGCCCGACCTCCCCCCCGTGTGGTCCGACGCCGACGGCACGGACGCCCTGCGCTTCGTCGAGGAGCTGGCCGAGGCCGCCCCCGCCCACGGCGACGGCCTTCCCCCCGCCGCCTACGGCGCGCTGTGGACGGCCCTGATCCGCTCCCGCCAGTCCCGCCCCCGCCCCGAGCGGGTGACCGAGCGCATCCGCATCCTCGGCGCCCTCGAGGCCCGCGCGGAAACCGTCGGCCTGATGATCCTCGGCGGGTTGAACGAGGGCGCCTGGCCCGCCCACCCCTCGCCGGACCCCTGGCTGAACCGGGGCCTGCGCGAGCAGCTCGGCCTCGCCTCGCCCGAGCGGCGCATCGGCCTCGCCGCCCACGACTTCCTGATGGCCGCCAACGCGCCCCGCGCGATCCTCAGCCGCTCGAAACGCGACGACGGCGGGCCGTCCAATCCCGCCCGCTGGCTGGTGCGCCTGTCGAACCTCCTGGAGGGGGCCTCGAAAGAGTCCCTCGCCGCGATGCGCGCCCGCGGCCTGGCCCTGCAGCGCGCCGCCGATGCGCTCGACCACGGCCCCACGATCCCGCCGGAGCCCCGCCCCAACCCCAAGCCGCCGGTGGAGACCCGCCCCCGCCGCCTCTCGGTCACCGCGGTCGAGACGCTGGTCCGCGACCCCTTCGCGATCTACGCCCGCCACGTCCTGCGCCTGCGCAAGCTCGAACCCCTCGGCCGCGCCCCCGACGCCCGCGACATGGGCACCGCCCTGCACGCGGTGATGGAGGCGTTCGCCGAGGACATCGCCGCGCTCCCCTCCACCGCCACCGTCCCCCAGCTGCGCGAAAAACTCCTCGCCGCCGCCGAGCGCATCCTGCCCGATCTGGTCCCCTGGCCTGCGCAGCGCCGCCTCTGGCTCGCCCGCATCGCGCGGGCCGCCGGCTGGATCGCGACCGGCGAGGCCGGCCGCCGCGCCCGCGGCTCGGTCGCGGCGCTGGAGGCGAAAGGCCGCCTCGCCCTCGCCGCGCCCGCCGGCGAGTTCCTGCTGACCGCCACCGCCGACCGCATCGACGAACTGGGGACCGGCGCGCTGGCCATCTACGACTACAAGACCGGCACGCCCCCTTCGGAAAAGCAGATCGGCGTCTACAACGTGCAGCTGCAACTGGAAGCCGCCATCGCCGAGGCCGGAGGTTTCGAGGACGTCCCCGCCGCCTCCGTCACCCACCTCGAATACGTCGGCCTCTCGGGCGCCGGCGCCGGGGGCACGAGCCGCCTCGTGGACCTCGTGAAACGCTCCGCCTCCGACGCCTGGGGGGAACTGGGGGAGCTCGTCGCCCGCTACGACGACCCCGCCCAGGGCTACCGCTCGCGCGAGCGCCTGCCGCGCGAGGAATTCACCGGCGACTACGACCAGCTCGCCCGCCATGGCGAGTGGACCGGCGCGGAGGACGGCGAATGACCCAACCCCATGAGGCCACCCTCGCCCAGGTCCGCGCCTCCGCCCCCGGCGCCTCGGCCTGGGTGGCGGCCAACGCCGGCTCCGGCAAGACCTCGGTGCTCACCCGCCGCGTGGCGCGCCTGCTGCTGGACGGCTGCCGGCCCGAGAAGATCCTCTGCCTGACCTACACCCGCGCCGCCGCCGCCGAGATGCAGGCCCGCCTGTTCAAGCTGCTGGGCGAATGGTCCCTGCAGGCCGACGCCACCCTGGCCACGACCCTCACCGACCTCGGCCTCCCCGGCGACCCGGACCACGCCGCGCTCCGTCGTGCCCGAAAGCTCTTCGCCGAGGCGCTGGAGACCCCCGGCGGCCTGAAGATCCAGACCATCCACGCCTTCTGCGCCTCCCTCCTGCGCCGCTTCCCGCTGGAGTCCGGCGCCCCTCCCGGCTTCTCGGAGCTCGACGACGCCGCCCGCGCCCGGATGCTGGACGAGATCCGCGACCGCCTCGCCTCCGACGCCGAAACCACGCCCGGCGCCCCCTTCGACGCCGCCGCCGCCCGCCTCTCCGAACAGGGGCTCGAAAGCCTCACCGCCGCCATCCTCGGCGCCCGCGACCTGTTCCCCGAAGACCCCGAGCCGCTGCTGCGCGAGGCCTTCGACCTCTCCCCCACCGCGGAATTCCAGACAGCGCTGGCCCGCGAGCTGTCGATGACCGACCCCGACGAGATCGCGCAGCTGGTCGAGGTGATGTGCGCCTCGGGCGTCTCCGACAGCCGCTTCGGCGAGGCCCTGCGCCCCGCCGTCGAGGCCCTGACCGCCGGCGACCTCGCCGGCGCCGCCCGCGCCATGGAGGCCGCCGGCCTGCGCCAGGACGGCGGCCCCCGCTCCCTGCGCTCGCTGCCCACCAAGGCGGTGAAGACCGCCCACCCCTGGGCCGAGGAGAGGGTCGAGCTGATCGTCTCCCAGGCCTCCGAGCTGCGCACCCTGCGCCTCGCCCATGCCGGCTTCGACAAGGCGCTCGACCTGCACCGCTACGCCCGCGCGGTGCTTGACCTCTATGCGCGGGAGAAGGCGCGCGAGGGCGTGATCGACTTCGACGACCTGATCCGCGCCGCCGGCGCCCTGCTGACCACGTCGGAGACCGCCGCCTGGGCGCTGTGGAAGCTCGACGGCGGCCTCGACCACATCCTGATCGACGAGGCGCAGGACACCTCGCCCCCGCAATGGGCCCTGGTGCGCGCCATCGCCGAGGAGTTCCTCGCAGGCCAGGGCGCCCAGGACCGCCCCCGCACCGTCTTCGCCGTCGGCGACGAGAAGCAGTCGATCTACTCCTTCCAGGGCGCGGCCCCGCGGGAGTTCGGCCGGATGCGCGCCCACTTCCGCCAGTTCCTCGCCGCCGCCGCCGAGGCCGGCGAGGGCACGGCCCTGCAGGAATCCTCCCTCGACTACTCCTTCCGCTCCGCCCCCTCGCTGCTGGCGCTGGTCGACGCCGCCTTCGCCGACGCCGCCGAGGCGCTGACCGCCGACGCCGAGACCCCCTCCCACATCGCCTTCCACGAGCAGGCCCCCGGCCGCATCGACCTCTGGCCCCTGCTGGAGACGCCCGAGCGCGCCGACCCTCCCGCCTGGCACCTCCCCGTGGACACCCTGCCGGCGCAGGCCCCGGTCCTGCGCCTCGCCGACGCCGTGGCGGCCCATATCGAGGACCAGATCGGCGCCCCGATCCCCGACCGCGACGCGCCGGGCGGCTGGCGTCCCACCAGGGCCGGCGACGTCATCATCCTCCTGCGCCGTCGCGGCGCCCTCGCCGGCGCCCTGGTCGACCGGCTCAAGCAGCGCGGGGTGCCGGTGGCCGGCGCCGACCGCCTGCGCCTGACCGCCTCGCTGGCGGTGCGCGACCTGCTCTCGCTGCTGCGCGTGGCGCTCGACCCCGACGACGACCTCTCGACGGCCGAGGTCCTGCGCTCCCCCCTCGGCCAGGTCTCCGCCGAGGAGCTCGAGACGCTGGCCCTGGCCCGCGGCCGCAGCTCCCTCTACCGCGCCCTGCGCGAGGCCGCGCCCGAGCACCCCGCGACGCGCCTCCTCACCGACGTGGTGAACTCCGCCGACTACGCCCGCCCCCACGAACTGCTCCAGCGCGCCCTGGTCGGCCACGGCGCCCGCGCCCGCCTGCGCGCCCGCCTCAACCCGGAGGAGGAGGACGCCGTCGACGAGCTCCTCGCCCGCGCCCTCGCCTACGAGGCCACCGAGACCCCCACGCTGCCGGGCTTCCTCGCCTTCATGGAGGCCTCCGCCGACCTGACCCTGAAGCGCGAGATGGACGGCGCCGGCGACGCGGTGCGGGTGATGACGGTCCACGCCGCCAAGGGCCTCGAGGCCCCGTTCGTGATCCTCGCCGACGCGGGCCCCTCCAAGTCCCCCCCCGGCTCCGACGTCCTGACCCACCCCTCGGATCCCCCCGTCGCCCTGTGGGCCTCGCCCAAGGCCGACGAGGCCCCCCCGATGACCGAGGCCAAGGCCGCCCGGTCCGAGCGCGAGGCCGACGAGTCCCTGCGTCTCCTCTACGTGGCCCTCACCCGCGCCCGCTCCCGCCTGCTGATCTGCGGCACGCTGGGCGCCAAGGCCGACCCCGAGGGCAGCTGGCACCACCGCGTCGCCGCCGCGATGCTCGACTGCGAGGCGACCGAGACCGACGCTCCCGACTGCCTCTCGGCCGAGCCCTTCGAGACCGTCCTCACCGTCGCCGATCGCTGGACCCCGCCCGCCGCCCACCCCGCGGCCGCGCCCGCCGCCGCCCCGTGGGTCCCCGACCTGTCCGCCTCGGACCCGTCCGCGGCCGGGCGGCCTGGCGCACCACCGGCATCGGCGCAGGGCGGCGAGACGCCCCCTGCCGCCTTCTTCGACCCGGCCCCCGAAACCTCCGCCGGCCCCTCGGCCGCGGCGCCCGTCGCAGCCGACCTGTCCGGCGTCGCGATCTCGTCCGCCGCGCCGGCGACCTCCGCCTTCGCCGCTGCAGCCGCCCCCTTCCGCCTGGC
>CAXGVP010000122.1:0-8555 GCA_964013055.1 uncultured Albimonas sp. | reverse complement strand
GCAGCGCCCAGACCATCGCGTCGAGCGGGTTGGTGATGCAGATCACGAAGGCGTCCGGCGCGTTGGCGGCGATGCCCTCGCCCACGGCCTTCATCACCTTGAGGTTGATGCCCAGCAGGTCGTCGCGCGACATGCCCGGCTTGCGCGGCACGCCGGCGGTGACGATGCACACGTCCGCGCCCGCGATGGCGGAGTAATCATTGGCGCCGGTGAGGGCGCTGTCGAAGCCGTCGACCGGCGAGCTCTCGGCGATGTCGAGCGCCTTGCCCTGCGGCGTGCCCTCGGCGATGTCGAAGAGGACGACGTCCCCCAGTTCCTTCAGCCCGACGAGGTGGGCGAGGGTGCCGCCGATCTGGCCGGCGCCGATCAGGGCGATCTTGGGTCTGGACATCTTGCGATCTCTCCCGCGAATGGTGTCATCCGGGGGTCGGGGCTACTCCGTTCCGGGCCTTGTCGCAAGCGCGAACGAATTTCCCGCGCGCAGGCAGGCGCGCCGGACCCCGTTTCCCGACCCGATTCAGCGGTTTCACGCGAAAGGCGCCTCATGATCCTCGACCCGTTCGACCCGCTCTTCCTGGCGGCGGCTGCGCCGGCGGTGCTGCTGGCGGGGATCTCGAAGGGCGGATTCGGGGGCGGGGCGGGCTTCGCGGCGACGCCGATCATGGCGCTGGTGCTGCCGCCGGAGGTGGCGGTGGGGGTGATGCTGCCGCTGC
Source organism: uncultured Albimonas sp. (assembly GCA_964013055.1). Lineage (GTDB taxonomy): Bacteria > Pseudomonadota > Alphaproteobacteria > Rhodobacterales > Rhodobacteraceae > Albimonas. Next base: position 7,842 of record CAXGVP010000122.1, on the reverse strand, counting down.
TGTGCCTGATGGACCTGACCGGCCTGCGCGCCTACTGGGGCCGGTGGAGCTGGCCCGACGCCCGCGCCCTGATGGCCGGCGCGGTTCCGGGGATCGGCCTGGGGGCGGTGTTCGTGACCCTGATCCCCACCGACGGGCTGCGGATCATGATCGGCCTGATCGCGCTGGGCTTCCTCGGCTTTCAGCTCGCCCGCGCGCGGGGCTGGATGGCCGGCGGCGGCGGGCGGCCGTATTCGGGCGCGCGCGGCGGCTTCTGGGGCGCGGTCTGCGGCTTCACCAGCTTCGCCAGCCATGCCGGAGGGCCGCCGGCCGCGGTCTACCTGCTGGGCCGCGGGCTGGAGAAGACCACCTACCAGGCGACCACGGTGATCGTGTTCTGGTGGGTCAACATCGTCAAGCTGGGGCCCTACTGGGCGGTGGGCCTGTTCGGGCAGGGACAGCCGGTGGCGGCGCTGGTGCTGGCGCCGCTGGCGGTGCTGGGCTTCCTCGCCGGGGTCTGGGCCCATCGCCATGTGCCCGAGCGGTGGTATTTCCGCGTGCTCTACGGGCTGCTGGCGGTCACCGGGGGCAAGCTGGTCGTGGACGGCGTCTCGGGCCTGCTGGGCTGAGGGATCGGGGGGCCGGCTGCGACCCGGCCCCCCGCCCCTTCCGTGCCTGCGGGAACAGGCGGAAGGGGAAGCGCCCGTCGGCTGGCGTGTGGGGACCGGCCGGCGGGCGGTGGCGGCGAGCCCGGGTCAGGAGGCCGGGCTCGTCGCCGTCTCGATTTCCGCGACCGCGCCGCGGCGCCGGGCGCATCCCGAGGCGCCGCGGGCGATATGAAGAGGTTTACAGAGCGGAATCCTGATCGGATCACCGTATCCGGATATTTGTTTTCGCCCCATCCCGGACCGCCCGGCGGCGAGGCCGCAGGCCCCGGGATCGCGACGCCCGGCCGCGCCGGAGGCCCCGGGGCGGACGGCGCGCCGCACCCCGGGGCCGGGCTGCGCCGCGATCAGGAGGCGGGCATCAGCACCGTGTCGACGACGTGGATCACGCCGTTCGAAGCCTCGATGTCCGCGGCGGTCACGGTCGCGCCGTTCACCTGCACCGCGTCGCCGTCGAGGGTGAAGGTGATCTCGTCGCCCGACACCGTCTCGGCGGTCATCCCGTCGGAGAGGTCGGAGGCCATCACCGCGCCCGGGACGACGTGGTAGGTCAGCACCGCCTTCAGCGCCTCGGGGTCGGCGAGCAGCGCGTCCAGCGCGCCCTCGGGCAGGGCCGCGAAGGCGGCGTCGGTGGGGGCGAAGACGGTGAACGGGCCCTCGCCCGACAGGGTCTCGACCAGGCCGGCCTCCTGCACGGCGGCGACGAGGGTGGTGAAGTTCCCGTTCTCCTGCGCGATCTCGACGATCGTCATCGAGGACGTGTCCTGCGCCCAGGAGGCGGTGGCGACGACGCCGGCGATGGCGGCGGCGGCGAGCGCGGCGGAGGTGCGGGCGGCGGGAATGGTGCGGAACATGGGGGGCATCCTTTCGCTTGCATCGAGGCGCCGTCATCGGCGTCTCGGGAAGCTCTACGGAGGCTCAAGCCCATGGGATCACTGAGTAAAAATTCGCGTGAGCGGGTTGCCGGACGGCTCCGGAGGGCTAGCGCGCGCCCGCGGTCCGGGCACGGGCGGCCGCGTCAGCCCTCGCGCACGAAGACGCGATTGGGTTTGATCCGGCCGCCTTCCCAGGTCCCCACCGCGATGGCCTGACCCCCGCGGGAGGCCCAGCAGGCCTCGCCCCAGTTCAGCCCCTCGGGGGCGTGGGTGGCGGCGCCGAGGCGGCCCTGGCGCAGGTCGGCGACGGCCTGCTCGCTCACCCGGACCTCGGGCAGGTCGGCGAGGCCGATTTCCAGCGGGACGAGCGGCGCGGTCTCGGGCGCGTCGCGCAGGCCGTCGAGGTCGGCGAAGGCGATCTTCGCATCCTCGACCCGGAACGGGCCGGCGAAGGTGCGGCGCAGGGCTGCGACATGGCCGTGGCAGCCGAGCGCCTCGCCGAGGTCGCGCGCGATGGAACGGACGTAGCCGCCCTTGCCGCAGACCATCTCCAGCTCGGCATGGTCGGGATCGGGGCGGGCGACGAGCGCGAGGCGCGAGACATGCAGCGGCCGGGCGGCCAGCTCCATGGTCTCGCCGTCGCGGGCGATGTCGTAGGCGCGCTCGCCGTCGACCTTCACGGCCGAGAACTGGGGGGGGACCTGCTGGATGTCGCCCCGGAAGGGCTCCAGCGCCGCGCGGATCTCGTCATCCGAGGGCCGAAGATCGGAGGTCTCGACCACCGGGCCCTCGCGGTCGTCGGTGGTGGTGCGCTGGCCGAGGCGGACGGTGAAGCGGTAGCCCTTCTCGGCGTCGGTGACGAAGGGCACGGTCTTGGTCGCCTCGCCGAAGGCCACCGCCAGCACGCCGGTCGCGAGCGGATCGAGCGTGCCGGCATGGCCCGCCTTCTTCGCCTGCAGCGCCCAGCGGGCCTTCGAGACCACCTCGGTCGAGCCCACGCCCAACGGCTTGTCGATGATCAGCCAGCCGTGGACGTCGCGGCCGTTCTTGCGCCGGCCCATGGCTCAGCGCTCCTCGCTCTCGTCGTCCCCGGGCGCGTCGTCGTCGTCGGCATCGAGGTCGCGCTTCACCCGGTCGTCGGCGAGCAGGCGACGCGTCTCGTCCATGCGGTCGAAGCTGCGGTCGAGGCGGAAGCGCAGGTCGGGGGAGAACTTCAGCTTCACCTCGCGGGTCACCGCGCGGCGCAGCTCCTGCCGGTTGCGGTCCAGCAGGGCCACCACCTCCTCCTCCCCGGCGCCGCCCAGCGGCATCACGAAGATCTCGGCGTGGCGCAGGTCGGGGGACATGCGGGCCTCGGAGACGGTGATCGAGAAGCGCTCGAGGTCGGGGTCGTGCAGGTCGCCGCGCATCAGCACGTCGGAGACGGCCCGGCGAACGAGTTCGCCGACCTTCAGCTGGCGCTGCGAGGGGCCGCGGCCTTCGCCCTGCCGGGAGCGGTGCATGACAATCTCCTGAGGAAAGAGGGCCGCGTCATACCGCCGAAGGGGGGCTGGCGCAACGTCTAGAGGGCCGAGGGGTCGGTTCCGTCCACCACCACGTCCGCCCGCGGCGATCCCGCCAGCACCCTGCGCGCATTGGGCAGGTCCACCGCGTCGAGCTTGCGCGCGATCGCCTCGGGCGGGAAGCCGAGGTCCTGCCAACGGCGGGCCAGTCTGTCGCGAAGGGTCTCCAGCGGGCAGGACAGCAGGGCGCGGACGTCGAAGCGGGCCGCGAGCGCGTCCCACGGGGCCTCGTCCAGCAGCAGCCAGACGCCCTCGACGACGATCACGCGGGTCTCGGCGGAGACGATGCGGGCGCCGGCGCGCGAGATCTCCAGCGTGCGGTCGAAGAGGGGGACGGCGACCTCCTGCATGGGTTGCAGCCGGTCGAGCAGGGCGGCGAGGCCGGCGGCGTCGAAGGTCTCCGGCGCGCCCTTCATCTCCAGCAGGCCCCGCTCGCGCAGCACCGCGTCGTCGTAGTGGAACCCGTCCATCGGGACCGCCTGGGCAAGCGGTCCGAGCGCCGTGACCCGCGCCGCCAGCGCCTCGGCCGCCGTGGACTTGCCCGCGCCCGGCGGACCGGCGAGCGCGGCCAGCAGGCGGCGGCCGGGGGGCAGGGCGGCGGCGCGCGCGGCGAGGGCCTGGGCGAATGCGGCGAGGTCGAGCATCGGCGTCTCCTTCCCCTCGGGCCTGGCACGGCGGGGACGGCCGGTCCAGCGTCAGGCCCGCTCCAGCACCTCGATCGAGAGGACGGTGGGCAGGTGGCGGACCGGCTCGCTCCAGGTCTCGCCCTCGTCGGCGGAGACGAAGACCGAGCCGCTGTTGGTCCCGAAATAGACCCCGGCCGGGCGCTGCCGGTCCACCGCCATCGCCTGGCGCAGGACGGTGAAATAGCAGGCCTGCTGCGGGAGGCCGTCGCGCCGCGCCTCCCAGCTCGCGCCCCCGTCGCGGGAGCGCCAGACCGCGGCCGCCGCCTCGGGCGGGAAGCGGCCGACGCTGTCGCCGTTCAGGGGCACGGTCCACAGGGTCGCCGGGTCGCGGGGGTGGACGGCGACGGGGAAGCCGAAGGTGGAGGGCAGGCCCCGGGAGATCTCGTGCCAGCTGCGCCCCCCGTCGGCGGAGCGGAACACGCCGTGGTGGTTCTGCTGGTAGAGCAGGTCCTCGCCCGCCGGGCCCGGCGCGCGGACCATGTTGTGCACGCAGTGGCCGACCTCGGCGGGGTCGTGGCCGTGGCCGTCCTCGGGGTCGTGGTCCTGGGTCTCGGCGTTGTCGCGGCGGTTGCGACGCTCCCACGTCGCGCCGGCGTCCTCGGTGGCGAAGACGCCGGCCGCCGAGATCCCCAGCCACAGGCGCGCGGGGCCGGCGGGGGCGGGCACGATGGTGTGCAGGGTCAGCCCCGCGCCCCCCGGCTGCCAGCCGTCGCGGGAGGGGTGGTCGGAGAGGCCCTGCACGCGGGCCCAGCTCTCGCCCCCGTCGCGGCTGGCGAAGAGCGTGGCGGGCTTGGCGCCGGCGTAGAGCGTGCCGTCGGCGGCCAGGGCCAGCGACCACAGCGCCTCGACCTCGCCCGAGTAGGGGGCCGGCGGGTTCGGGTCGCGGCCCGTGTAGGCGCGCACCTCGGGGTCGTTGGCCAGCATCTCGTCGAAACTGCCGTTGGCCAGCAGGCTGAGCGTCCAGCTCTCCCCCCCGTCGGAGGAGCGCCAGACCCCGGCGCCGGGCCACTCGCCCCCGCCGCAGGCCCAGAGCCGCCCGGAGGCCGGATCGCCGATCACATGGTTGATCGGCCAGCCGTCGCAGAACGGGCCGCGCACGGCCCAGTCGCGGCGGGCGGGGTCGCCCTCGATCAGGAACACCCCCTTGGTGGTTCCCGCCAGCACCGTGGTCATGGCCGTCTCGCTCCCTGCGTCCTGCCGTTGCGTCGTGTTGCGGATCCTGGCGCGCAGTTCGTGGCGGAATCCGGGCGCTGGACCGGGATTCCGCCGCGTCCTAGGCTGGCGCGAAACAGGGGGAGCCATGCCGCGCGCAGCCGAGATCCGACCCGCCCTCGCCACCTATCGCGGCGACGTCACCTGCCCCGAGCGGTGGCGGACCTGGACGCCCCGCCGCGGCGACGTGCTGGTCTGCACGCCGCCGAAATGCGGGACCACCTGGACCCAGACCATGGTCGCCATGTTGCTGGCGGGACGGGCGGAACTGGGGGACCGGATCGGGGCGGTCAGCCCGTGGGTCGATTCGGTGCTGGGGGATGCCGAGGCGGTGCGGGCGGGGCTCTCGGCCCAGCCGGGGCGGCGGGTGGTCAAGACCCACACCCCCGCCGACGGCTTCCCGGTGTGGGAGGGGGTCACGGTGATCGCGGTCTACCGCCACCCGCTGGACGTCTTCGTCTCGTTGCTGTCCCACGTCGCCAACCGCGCCACGGCCGGCGCCTTCCACCGCCTGCGCCGGCCGCTGGACGAGGCGCTGGCGGGGTTCATCGAGGATCCGGTGGATCGCGACGCCTATGACGAGGATTCGCTCGCCACCGTGGCCTGCCACTACCGCGAGACGGCGCTGTCCGGCCGCCTGCCGGACCTTCTGGTCCTGCACTACGCCGACATGATCGCCGACCACCGCGGCGCGGTGGAGCGGCTGGCGCGCGCGATCGGGGTCGAGGCCTCGCCCGCCCTGGTCGAGGCCATCGTCGAGGCCACCGCCTTCGACGCCATGCGCGCCCACGCCGACCTCTACGTCCCCGAGCCGGGGACCGGCTTCTGGCACGACGACGCCGGCTTCTTCGCCCGCGGCGGCGCCGGGCGCTGGCGCGAGACGGTCCCCGGAGCGGCTCTGCCCCGCTACGCCGAGCGCCTGGCCGAGCTGGTCCCCGACCCGGAGGCAAGGCGCTGGCTGGAGCAGGGCGGCGGCCTGCCCGGCTGAGCTCGCCCGGCCCCCGCCCGTCCCGGCCAGCGGTCAGGCGGCGCGCCGGGCCTCGACGGTGAAGGCGTCGACCAGGGCGTTGAGGGCGCGCGCCTCGGCGGCCAGCGCATCGGCGCGGGAGGCGCCGTCCTCTGCCATGTGGGCGTTGCGCTGGGTGGCGTCGTCCAGCGCGCTGATCGTGGTCCCGATCTCGCCGACCGCGGTCGCCTGCTCGGCGCCGGCCGACGAGATGCCGGCGATGTCGGAGACGATGGTCGAGATCGACTGCTCGATCGCCGCGAGCGCGGCGCCGGTCTCGCGCACCAGGCGGGCGCCCTGGTCGACGTGGCCCGCGCTCTCGCCGATCAGGGCGGAGATGTCGCGCGCCGCGTCGGCGCTGCGCTGGGCCAGGGTGCGGACCTCGGAGGCGACCACCGCGAAGCCCTTGCCGGCCTCGCCGGCGCGGGCGGCCTCTACGGCGGCGTTCAGGGCCAGCAGGTTGGTCTGGAAGGCGATCGAGTCGATCACCGCGTTGATCTCCGAGATGCGGCCGGCGCTGGTCTCGATCCGGCTCATCGCCTCGACCGCGTCGCGCACCACCACGCCGCCGCGGTCGGCGCGCTGGGCGGCCTCGCGCACGCCGGCGTCGGCGTTGCGGGCGCTGTCGGCGGAGGTGCGGATGGTGGCCGAGATCTCCTCGACCGTCGCCGCCGTCTCCTCCAGCGAGGCGGCCTGCTGCGAGGTCCGCTCGCCCAGGTCGCGGGAGGCCGAGGAAAAGCCCTCCGTCGCCGAGACGATCTCCGCGCTGGCCGACTGGATGCGGCGCACGAGGTCCGACAGCCGCAGCAGCGTGTCGTCGAACGCCTCGCGCAGGGCGGCGAACTCGCCGTCGACCTCCGGGCTCATGCGGGCGCCGAGATTGCCGGCGGCGAGCTGGTCGAGCGCCTTGCCGATCGCCTCGATCACCCGGTGGGTGCGGGCCTGGGCGGCGCGGGCGGTCTCGGCCTCCTCCCGGGTGCGGCGGGCGTCGCGCTCGGAGGTTTCGCGCAGCTCGGCCTCGCGCGTCTCGCCCTCGCGGCGCAGGCGGTCCTGCAGGCGGTCGAAGGCGCGGGCGATGTCGCCGATCTCGTCGGCGCGGTCGCGGCCGCGCATGTCGGCGGGGCGTCCGTCGGCCACGTCCGAGAGCGCCGAGGCGGTGTCCGCCAGCGGCCGGCTGACCGCGGCGGCGAGGCGGCGGGTCATCACGGTCATCGCGACGATGCCCAGCACGATCGCGATCCCCACCCCGGCCAGGCGCGCGGTCGAGGCGAAGCCCGCGGCCTCGTCCGCGGCGGAGGCCGCGGCGCGGGCCGAGGCGGTCAGCGAGCGGAAGGCGGGCGCGGCGTCGGCCAGCGTGTCGGACATCCGGGTCTTCAGCTCGGCCGCGGTCCCGCGCACCTGCGCGAAGCGGTGGAAATCGGCCTGGTAGGCGGCGAGCAGGCCCAGGATCTCCTCGCGCGCGGCGGGGGAGGCGAACAGCCCCGTGGGAAAGGCCGCGAACTCCTCGATGCGGGCGTCGAGCCGGTCGACGTACTTGCGATCGCCGCGCATCATGAAGTCTTTCTCGTGCCGGCGCATCATCAGCATCTTGGCGGTCAGCTCGGGCGATCCGATCTCGTCCAGCCGGGTTTCTGCGGCGTGGACGGAGCCGCGCAGCGCGCCCTCCAGCCCCTCCGATTCGTCGTAGCCGAGCGCGCGTTCGGCGGCGACGAAATCGGCGAACAGGGCGCGGTGGGCGGAGAGAGCCCGGGCGATGGCCGCGACCTCGGGCCCGACCTCGCCGGCGCGCAGCCCCGCCACGGAGGCGTCGGCGCGGCCCATCTGCGCCTCATAGTCCGCCTGCACCGCGTCGGCGGG
>CAXGVP010000121.1:0-8555 GCA_964013055.1 uncultured Albimonas sp. | reverse complement strand
CGCGTCGGGGTGCAGCATCGCCCAGACGATGATGATCGCGGCGTAGACCACCGCCGAGAAGATCCCCGGCAGGAACCCCGCCAGCAGCAGCGCGCCGACGGATTCCTCGACGATCACCGCGTAGATCACCAGGATCGTGGAGGGCGGGATCAGCGAGGCCAGCGTCCCCGCCGCCGCCACCACGCCCGCCGCCAGCCGCTTGTTGTAGCCCGCCGCCAGCATCTCCGGGATCGCCACGCGGGAGAACACCGCCGCCGTCGCGACCGAGGCGCCCGACACCGCCGCGAAGCCCGCCGCGGCGAACACCGAGGCCACCGCCAGCCCCCCCGGCACCCAGCCGATCCAGGCCCGCGCGGCGGCGAAGAGCTGCCGCGTCATGCCCGCGTGGAAGGCGAGATAGCCGATCAGGATGAACATCGGCAGCAGCCCCAGCACGAAGCTGACCGACTTCGAGAACGGGATCTGCCCCACCGCCGAGGCCGCGCCGTGCCAGCCGATCAGCTCGACCAGCCCCACCAGCCCGACGATGCCGGCGGCGAAGACCACCCGCACGCCCAGGATCACCAGGACCAGCAGCAGGCCCATGCACAGGATGCCGACCTCGGTCGGGTTCATGTAGCCGATGCCGAAGATCGCCTCCGGCTGGCCGTCGATCAGGGCCTGGATGTTCATTTGCGGCCCTCCCGCTCGGCGATTTCGCGCTCATGAACCAGGGCGTCGTCGTCGCGCTCGATGCCGGCCTCGCGGATCTCGCGCTCGGCCTCCTGGGCGGGGGTCAGCTGCAGGGGCACGGCCACCGGCTCGGCCGAGGGCCAGATCGCCAGGCGCAGGTAGCCGACCGTCTCCACCCCCAGCCGCGCGGCCCAGATCGCGAAGGCGATGGGCACCAGCAGCTTGGCGGGCCAGGTCGGGAACTCGATGTCCACGGTGGAGTCGCCGATCTGGTAGGCGTTGAGGAAGAACTCCCACGAATAGCGGATCAGCACGAGCACCAGGCACAGGCCCGCGAAGGTCGCCAGCGCCTCGATCAGCCAGCGCAGGCGGCCGGGCAGGGCGCCGATGATCAGCTCCATGCGGATATGCGCGCCCAGGCGCTGGGCATAGGCCGCGCCCAGGAAGGCGAAGATCGCGATCGCCTGCTCGGAGATGTCCAGGTAGCCGGTGATCGGGAAACCCGCGATCCGGCTGGCGATGGAGATCGTGGTGCCGATCATCAGCACGAAGATCGTCACCGCCGCGAAGATGTTCAGCCCGTCCTCGAGCTTGCCCAGCAGGCCCGAGACCGCGCCCAGCGCGCCTCCGCCGTCCGTTCCGCCGGGACCAGTCCCGGCCGTGCCCACGCCCGCCATCGGGTTCCTTTCGCATCGGCGCCGAGAACGCCGCCCGCTCCGGGCCGCGGGGCGGCCGGCGGGAGGACGTCTTCGGAAAAGTGAGGTCGCGCGCTCCGGCCGGCGGCGCCGCGGCGGCCCCGGGGGGCGTGGCGGCAGGGCGGCCGGAGGCCTGCGGAAACATCGCCGGGGCCGGGAGCGCGCGAGTCGACGGCTGTCAGCTCGCGTCAGGGGCGCCTGTCGTCGCCCCGCCCGCGGGCCCCGGGGGGGGCCTGTCGCCGCCCCCCGGGGGACGGCCCGCGCCGCCCCCGGCCCCGGCGCTCAGGGCGTCAGCTCTCCTCGCCCTTGGCGAGCGAGAGCACCAGGTCCAGCACCGCCTGCGCGTCGAACTGGTCCTTGTTGGCCGCGACCCACTCGTCCCAGACCGGCTGGCCGCCGAGCTCGCGGAAGGCCGCCAGCTGCTCGTCGGTGTAGACCACCTCGGTCAGCGTCTCGCGGAACATCGGCAGGTTCTTGGCGTCGGCCTCCTCGTAGGCGGCCTTGTAGACGTCGCGGATCTCGGGCTTCAGGTCCTCGAGCAGCTGCTTGTACTGGTCGGGAAGCGCATCATACGCGGTCCTGGAGATCACCACCGGGCAGTCCGAGGTGCCCGGGCTCATGTTCGAGGTGAACCAGTCCGCCACCTCCTGGATCTTGTAGGAGGCGTGAGCGTAGGTGTAGGGCAGGCTCTCGGCGTCGATCGTCCCGCGCTGGATGGCGGTGTAGACCTCGGTCGCGGGCATCGACTGGCGGATGGCGCCCAGCTTCTCGACCGCCTCGCCCACGCCGCCGCCGGCGCGCACCCGCAGGCCGGCGAAGTCCTCGGGCTTCAGCGGCGGCTCGCCCTTGCCCATGAACTCGTACTGCGGAAGGTTGGTGGTGACGTAGTACATGGCGTTCCAGGCCGCCATCTCGTCGGCCAGGATCGGGTGCTCGTAGAGCCCCATGCGCACCTTCCACGCGGTGTCGAAGTCGGCGATCGGCAGGAACGGCATGGTCATGACCATGTTCGCCGGGTTCTTGCCGGGATGGTAGAAGTTGCAGAAGGCGGCGGCCTCGAAGGCGCCCGCCTTCAGCCCGTCGAGGTTCTCCTTGGCCTTCGAGATCTGCTCGCCGAAGAAGACGCGCATCTTGAACTGGCCGCCGGTCTCCTCCTCGAGCCGCTTGGCCATGTGCTCGACGCCCGCGGTGAACGCGCGCGGGTTGCCCCAGACCGAGAATTTCCAGAACACGCTGGGTCCGTCGACGTTGGCCGCCATGGCGGCCGACGGCGCGACGAGGCCGAGAACGGCGGCGGCGAGGACGCCTTTCGCGCCCTTCCGCAGGATGCTGCGGTTGTTCATGACACCTCCCTGTGTCGAGCTGGGCGCTCTTGCGGCGCCTTTGTTGAGCTGACGGGCGGCGATCCGCCCGGTCCACGCGTCAGGAGAGACAGGCGCGACACGCCAAGTCAACCGTCCTCGGCCGGCGCCGCCCGCCCGGGCCCCGCGCGCCGCCGCCCGCCGGCCGGGTTCCCGTCCCGGCGCCGCGGCCCGCCCCGCTCGCCGCGACGGAGACCGGCCCCTGCGGCGCCTCGCGCCTGAGGAGAGGGGCCGGGCCCCGCGCGCGCCGCACGGCAGGGCGCAAGGGGGATCTGCAGGCTCCTGCGCGCTCTTGACCGCTGGCCGGGCGCGGGCGGGCGCGGCCAACATGCCGGCTTCGCGGTCGCAGCAGGGAGCGGGACGAGATGAGCGAGACCCACGACGTCATCGTGGTCGGGGCGGGCTCCGCCGGGGCGGCGCTGGCCGGGCGGCTGTCCGAGGATCCCTCCTGCCGCGTGCTGCTGCTCGAAGCCGGCGCCGACTGGCGCGCCGCCGAGGCGCCCTGGGCCGCGCGCTCGGCCAACATCTTCCCCTTCATGATGCAGCCCGACCACCAGGCGCAATGGCAGTGGCCCGGCGTCTGGAGCCGGCGCACCGCGGTGCAGGCGCCGCGCCACTACTGGCGCGGCCGGGGGCTGGGGGGCAGCTCGCTGGTCAACGCCCAGATCGCGATCTGGGGCGTGGGCGCGGCCTTCGACGCCTGGGCCGCGGCGGGGTGCGAGGGCTGGTCCGCCGCCGACGTGCTGCCGCTGTTCGCGCGGATGGAGCACGACCCCGAGATGGCCCACGCCAACCACCACGGCCAGGGCGGCCCGCTGCCGATCTACCGCGCCCCGCAGGACGCCTGGGGCCCGGTCGACCGCGGCCTGCGCGACGCCGCCATGGCCTGCGGCCACCCCTGGAACCCCGACCTCAACGCCCCCGACGGCGAGGGCGTCTCCTGCTACCCGATCAACAGCCGCGACCTGCAGCGGGTGACCACCAACGACGGCTACCTCGAGCCCGCCCGCGGGCGGCCCAACCTGACCATCGTCGGCGGCGCCCTCGTCGACCGGGTCCTGATCGAGGCGGGCCGTGCCGCCGGGGTCGCCGCGCGCGTGAACGGCGAGGCGAAGACCTTCCACGGCCGCGAGATCGTGCTCTGCGCCGGCGCCGTGCATTCGCCGGCGATCCTGATGCGCTCGGGCCTCGGGCCGTCGATGCAGCTGCGCGCCCACGGCATCGCCGTCGCGCGCGAGATGCCCGAGGTGGGCCGCAACTTCATGGACCACCCGATGCTGCGCATCCGCATCCTGCTCAAGCCCGAGCACGAGATGGCCGGCCGCGACGCCCGCCACACCAACTGTTGCGTCACCTACTCCTCGGGTCTCGGCGAGGGGGGCGTGCGCGACATGATCCTGATCGGCTTCAACCACCGCAACATCGACGGCGTCGAGACCCCCGACGCCGGCGGCGCCGTCGGCATCGGCCTCTTCGACGCCTTCTCCCGCGGGGAGGTCACGCTGACCTCCGCCCGGCCCGAGGACGACCCCCGGGTGGAGGAGAACATGCTCTCCGACCCCCGCGACCTGCTCAGGATGCGCGACGGGGTGCGCCGGGTGCGCGAGATGACCCGCCACCCCGCCCTGCGCGGGATCTCCTCCGGCGCGGAGCTGGCCGAGTCCGGCGTCGACGTCGAGACCGCCGCCGACCTGCCCGACGCGGAGCTCGACGCGCTGATCCTCGCCCATGTCGGCGACATCCAGCACGCCGCCGGGACCTGCCGGATGAGCGCCTTCCGCGACCCGCAGGGCGTGGTGAACCCGGACCTGACGGTGAAGGGCGTGCCGGGACTGCGGGTGGCCGACGCCTCGGTGATGCCGATGGACTGCCGGGCCAACACCCACATGACCTGCGTGATGATCGGCGAATGGCTCGCCGATCGCCTCAAGGCCGAGGCCCGCGCCGCCGCCTGACCGCCCCGCGCCTCCCGGTCCGCGGGCCTCCGCGTCCACGAACCTGCTTCCCCGAGCTTCGTTCCCCGGCCCCTCCCCGACCGACGGCCGGGGAGGGGTCGGGGATTCGGTCGCGCGCAATGGAAGCCGGCTCCGCATGGCGGAAGCCGGTCCCCCGAAGTGCTCAGCGACCCTTCGCAAACCGGGCGGGGCCGAGGCGATATCTCGCCCGGGACAGGGGCTTTTGCGACCTCTGCGCGTCGGAAACGTGCCGTCGGGGTTGTCATCCGGCGATGAATGAATCCTAATTGACTGCGCAATCAACGACGCGCGCCGCCCCTGCAGCGGCGCCATCCGACCGATCCGGGCCCGATGAAACGGACCGGAGTCCCGCACGGGACGCCTCAGGGAGACGCTTCGATGAAAAAGATCATGGCCGCCGCGCTGGGCGCCCTCGCCTTCCCCGCCGCCGCTTCCGCCGCCGACTGCGGCGAGGTGGTGATGACGGAGATGAACTGGAAATCCTCGCAGGTGGTCACCGCCGTCGCGGAATTCGTGCTCGAGCAGGGCTACGGCTGCGACGTGAAGATGGTCGCCTCCTCGACCGTGCCCGCGCTGGCCTCCGTCGCCGAGACCGGCGAGCCCGACATCGTCACCGAACTGTGGATCAACGGCGCGCCGAGCTACGCGAAGATGCAGGCCGAGGGGAAGATCACCACCCTGACCGACGTCCTCTCCGACGGCGGCGTCGAGGGCTGGTGGATCCCGCAGTACGTCGTCGACGAACACCCCGAGGCCGCGACGCTGGAGGGCATTCTCGCCAACCCCGAGCTGGTCGGCAACCGCTTCCACCAGTGCCCCGAGGGCTGGGGCTGCCAGCGCGCCAACACCTCGAAGGGCGAGGCCGCGGGGCTCGAGAAGGCCGGGATCGAGATCTTCCAGCACGGCTCGGGCGAGACGCTGGCCGCCTCCATCGCCTCGGCCTTCGAGAACAAGGAGCCGTGGTTCGGCTACTACTGGGGCCCGACCGCGATCCTGGGCAAGTACCCGATGCACAAGATCTCGCTCGGCGAGTACGACGAAGCGATCCACATGTGCGACACCGACCCCGAGTGCCCCACCCGCGGCCAGGGCCTGTCGGAATACCCCGTGGGCCCGGTGAAGACCGTCGTCACCACCGACTTCGCCGAGAACCACCCCCAGGCCGCCGCCTTCATGTCCAACCTGTCGTTCACCAACGACCAGATGAACGGCCTGCTGGCCTGGATGGACGAGAACGAGGCCACCGCCGAGGAGGCCGCCGTCCACTTCCTGACCACCGAGAAGGACCTGTGGATGAGCTGGATCCCCGAGGAGGACGTGAAGGCCACCCTCGGCGGCTTCTTCTGATCAGGACGGCGTCGACGCCCGTCGCCTGACGGCGGCGTCGGGCGGATTCCACCGCGCCGGGCGACCCCCGCCCGGCGCGACGCGCTTCCGGACATCCGGGGGCGAGAGGGACCGAGAGAGGGGCGGCATGGCATTCTACAGCGGCGTCTTCGACAGCCTGGGGCTGCGGGAGTGGTGCGACGCGGACAAGCAGGACGGGCCGCTGAGCATGGCCCAGCTGCTGGCCCGCAAGAAGGCGGCGGACGCCGGCGGCGACGCGCAGGCGGCGATGGACGCCATCGGCGGCCCCGCGCCCTTCCCCTCGCTCGACGAGCTGCACCGCGCCTGCGACGCGGTCCCGCGCACCCGCGACTTCACCTCCGGAGCCGAGCAGCTGTTCCTCGACGTGAAGGACCCGCTGAAGGTGGTGCTCGACCCGATCACCCAACCGCTGAGCTTCCTGCTCGACACCGCGCTGGAGCTGTTCATGTGGCTGCCCTGGTATGTGCTGATCCCGCTGCTGGCGGCGCTGACCTGGTGGGCGACGCGCTCGTGGAAGGTGATGGCGCTGGTGGCGGCGAGCTTCCTGGGCATGGCCTTCATCGACCACTACGACTACGCGGTGCAGACCCTCTCGATCGTCTTCGTGTGCACGATCTTCTGCGTGATCCTGGGCGTGCCCATCGGCATCGCCATGGCCCGCTCCGACCGGCTGCAGGGGGGGCTGACGCCGGTGCTGGACATGCTCCAGACCCTGCCGACCTTCGTCTACCTGATCCCGCTGATCTTCCTGTTCTCGGTGACGGAATCGAAGCTCTACGGCATCGCCATCATCCTCTACGCCATCGTGCCGGTGATCCGGCTGACCAACCTCGGCATCCGGCTGGTGGACCGCGACGTGATCGAGGCCGCCGACGCCTTCGGCATGACCTCCGGCCAGAAGCTGTGGGGCGTGCAGATCCCGCTGGCGCTGCCCAACATCATGGCCGGCGTCAACCAGACGATCATGATGAGCCTCGCGATGGTGGTCATCGCCTCGCTGGTCTCGGCGCCCGGCCTCGGCGTGCTGGTGCTGCGCGGCATCCGCAACCTGGAGCTGGGCGTGGGCCTGATCTCGGGCCTGTGCATCGTGCTGCTGGCGATCGTGCTCGACCGGTCCACCAAGGCCGCGCTCGAGCGTATCGACCGCTCCGAGCGCTGAGGGAGACGGCCATGACCCAGCCCAAGGTTTCGATCCGCGGCCTCTACAAGATCTTCGGCGGCGACCCCCAGCGGGCGCTCGCCGCCGTCAAGCGCGGCATGGGCAAGACCGAGCTGCTGGAGACCCAGGGCCATGTCCTCGGCCTGCAGGACATCAATGTCGACATGGAGGCGGGCCGGATCACCGTCATCATGGGCCTGTCGGGCTCCGGCAAGTCCACCCTGATCCGCCACCTCAACCGCCTGATCGACCCCACCGCGGGCGAGATCCTGGTCGACGGCGAGGACGTGATGAAGCTGGGCCCCCGGGCCCTGCTCGAGATGCGCAAGACCCGCATGTCGATGGTGTTCCAGAAGTTCGCGCTCTTTCCCCACCGCACGGTGCTGGAGAACGCCGGCGCCTCCCGCCGGATCCGCGGCGAGAAGGCCGGGATCGCCGACCGCGAGGGCCAGAAGTGGCTCGATCGCGTGGGCCTGACGGGCTACGAGAACGCCTACCCCGCCCAGCTCTCGGGCGGCATGCAGCAGCGGGTGGGCATCGCCCGGGCGCTGGCGTCCGACAGCGACATCATGCTGATGGACGAGGCGTTCTCGGCCCTCGACCCGCTGATCCGCACCGACATGCAGGACCTGCTGCTGGAGCTGCAGACCGAGCTGCACAAGACCATCGTCTTCATCACCCACGACCTCGACGAGGCCCTGAAGCTCGCCGATCACCTGGTGATCCTGAAGGACGGCCGGGTGGTCCAGCAGGGCGAGCCGCAGGAGATCCTGCTGCACCCCAACGACCCCTACATCATCGACTTCATTTCCGACATCAACCGCGCCCGCGTCCTGCGCGTCCGCTCGGTGATGGAGCGCACGGCGGTCCCGCCCGAGGGCGCCGCCGGCGAGATCGAGGAGAACGCCACCCTCGAATCCGTCATCGCCCTCTCGGGCGGCGACACCGGCAAGGTCTACCGGGTGATGGCCGACGGCGCGCAGGTGGGCGTCCTGCACATGCAGGACCTGGTCCGCGCCCTGGTTCCCACCGCCGCCAGCGAAGACGGCCTGCGCGCCGGCGCCGCCTGAGGGCAGGGGCGACCTCGCCCCCCCTTGGGATTTGCGCGCCAGCCCCCCCCGCAAGGCCGTGCCCCGGGCTTGACCCGGGGCCTAGCGCGGCCTGCCACGAGCGCTGCGGGTCGAGGCGCGCGCAGCCTCCCCCACCTGCGCCCGGTTCCCGGCGCGACGGTCCCCGCAAGGCCGTGCCCCGGGCTTGACCCGGGGCCTCGCGCGGCCTGCCACGAGCGCTGCGGGTCGAGGCGCGCGCAGCCTCCCCCACCTGC
>CAXGVP010000120.1:0-8576 GCA_964013055.1 uncultured Albimonas sp. | reverse complement strand
GGGCGAGTCGCTCTGATCGGCATCCGCGATGGACGGCTCCGGAGAACAGGCGCTTTGCGAGGGCCGGCGGGCGTGGCGCCGGGGCGCGGCGTCCGCGGGGGCGCGGAGGAATTTCGCAGCGGTCCCGGGGCGGCGTGCGGTCCCGCCGCAGGGAGCGTCACGAAACTGAATCCGAACCGTCGGCTTACTGTCGCCGGGCGCCCGTAGACGGCGGCCCAGCGCAACGGGAGCCGCGGATGCTGATCAAGATCGAGTCGCTGACCAAGACCTTCGGGACCTCCACCGCCGTGGATGCGGCCGAGATCCGCGTCGAGAAGCCGGCGATGATCGGGATCATCGGGCGCTCGGGCGCCGGCAAGTCCACGCTGCTGCGCATGATCAACCGGCTGACGCCCGCGACCTCCGGCCGGATCCTGGTCGAGGGGACCGACGTGCTGACCCTCAAGGGCGCCGCCCTGCGCCGCTGGCGGCGCGACTGCGCGATGATCTTCCAGCAGTTCAACCTGGTGCCGCGGCTCGACGTGGTGACCAACGTCATGCTGGGGCGGCTGAACGGGCACTCGGCGCTGGCCTCGGCCTTCAACGTCTTCGGCGAGGACGACGTGCGCCAGGCGCTGGCGCATCTCGACCGGCTGGGGATCGCCGAACATGCGCTGAAGCGCGCCGAGGCGCTGTCGGGCGGCCAGCAGCAGCGCGTCGCCATCGCGCGCGCCCTGATGCAGGACCCGAAATTCGTGCTGGCCGACGAGCCCATCGCCTCGCTCGACCCGCTCAACGCCCAGGTGGTGATGGATGCGCTGCGCCGCATCCACGTCGAGCACGGCCTGACCGTGATCTGCAACCTGCACACGCTCGACACCGCGCGCCGCTATTGCGACCGCGTCATCGGCATGCGCGCCGGGCGCATCGTCTTCGACGGCCCCGCGGAACTCCTGACCGAGGCCATGGCCCGCGAGATCTACGGCGCCGGCGCCGAGTTCTCCGAGGCGACCACCTCCACCAGCCTCGCGACGCCCTTCCCATCGGAGCCCGGCCGCGCCGCCGTCTCCGTCCCGGGCTGACCCTGCCGCGCCCGCGGCCCGAGGGCGCCCCGACCCGACCCCCATCATCGCAGCCGTTCCCCACGGGGACGACCATTCGAGGGATACACCCGATGAAGACCATCGCGCTCGCCGCGCTTGCGGCCGCCACGCTCGCCTCCGCCGCCCCCATCTCCGTCCACGCGCAGGAGATCACCGAGTTCCGCATCGGCCTGCTGGGCGGCGAGAACGCCTCCGACCGCATGCGCTCGAACGAGTGCCTGCGCGAGAAGGCCGAGGCGCTGCTGGGCGTGCCCACCAAGCTGTTCGCGCCGGCCGACTACAACGGCGTGATCGAGGGCCTGCTGGGCGGCAACCTCGACATGGCCTGGCTGGGCGCCTCGGGCTACGCCAAGACCTACCTCACCGACCCCGAGGCGGTCGAGCCGGTGCTGGTCAAGGTCAACAACGACGGCTCCTACGGCTACTATTCCATCGGCTTCGCGCGGGCGGACAGCGGGATCACCTCGCTCGACGACATGAAGGGCAAGACCTTCGGCTTCGGCGACCCCAACTCGACCTCGGGCTACCTGATCCCCTCGATCGAGATCCCCGCCTCGGGCTACTCGATGAAACCGGGCGAGTATTTCGCCGACGTGGTCTTCACCGGCGGTCATGAGCAGACCATCGTCGCGGTCTACAACGGCGACATCGAGGCCGGCGTGACCTGGGCCGACGGCCTGGGCGAGTGGGAGGACGGCTACAACTCCGGCGCCCTGCGCAAGGCGGTGGACGCGGGCCTCGTCGACATGACCGAGATGGTGCAGATCTGGCAGTCCAAGCCGATCCCCGAGGGCCCCGTCGTGCTCGCCAAGGGCCTGCCCACGGACGTGAAGCTGAAGATGACCGCGCTGATGGCGTCGCTGGAGAGCCTCGACCCCGAGTGCGCCTACGGCGTGATGGCCGGCGAGGCCAAGGGCTTCATGCCGATCACCCACGACGCCTATCTCTCGATCATCGACGCCCGCAAGTCGAAGTCCGAGTGATCCAGGCCCCCGCCTGATCGAGGCCCCGGAGACGCTCCGGGGCCTCGTCTCTTGCGCGCCGCCCGCCCCACGGGCGCCCCGGACTTGATCCGGGGCCTCCTGGGGCCGGCCGCGAGAGGCCCCGGATCAAGTCCGGGGCGCCCCCTTCCCCCATCGCAGCCCCGAGGCCCCCATGACCCTTGCGGATCTGGAATCCGAGATCGTCCGGCAGACCCGCCGCCGCCAGATGTATTCGGGCCTCGCGGTCCTGATCGTCGCCGCGGTGCTGATCGCGGGGTTCGACGTCTCGAACTCCATGAACTCCGGGTCGTTCTGGAACGGGCTGGGGCAGTTCTTCGACTATCCCGCAGGCCTGGTGTCGGAGGCGTGGGACACCGGCCTGATCGGCATGGCGGAGCTGATGTGGCGCTTCCTGCCGGCGCTGATCGAGACGCTCAACATCGCGGTGGCCGCCACCATCCTGGGCGGCATCGGCGCCTCGGTCCTGTCGCTGGCGGCCACCCCCAACCTGGGCGCGCCGGCCTGGCTGCGCCTGCCGCTGCGCCGCGTCCTCGACGTGATGCGCGCCTTCCCGGAACTGATCATCGCCCTGTTCCTGATCTTCGTCCTCGGCACCTCCCCCGTGCCGGCGATGATCGCGGTGGCCTTCCACACCGTCGGGGCCCTCGGCAAGCTGTTCTCCGAGGTCAACGAGAACATCGACGTGAAGCCGATGGAGGGGCTCGCCTCCTCCGGCGGCTCCTGGTTCCAGCGGATCCGCTACGGCGTGATCCCGCAGGTGGCCCCCAACTGGCTGAGCTACTTCCTGCTGCGCCTGGAAATCAACGTGCGCGCCTCCGCCATCCTGGGCTTCGTCGGCGCCGGCGGCATCGGGACCGAGCTGCGCCGCACCATCGGCTGGGGGCAGGGCTCGGGCGACGAGACCATCGCGCTGTTCGTCCTGCTGATCGCCTCGATCTTCCTCATCGACCAGCTCAGCTCCTGGGGCCGCGCCCGCCTCGCCGGCCGCCACGGCCAGGGCGAGGAGACCGAGGCCCAGACCGCCCACGGCCACGAGAACCGCGTCGCGCGCACCCGCGCCATGGTCCGTCGCCGCACGATCCTGACCGTGCTCGCCCCCGCGCTGGCGCTGGGCTACCTCGCCTACGCTTGGGTCGCCTTCGACGTCTCCGGCCTGATCGCCTCGGCCCGACCGGAGCGCGCCGCGATCCTCGCCACCGACTCCGTCATGTTCAAGACCCACGTCGAGGAGAGCCTGCGCACCGGCGAGGTCGAGGTCGCCATCGAGGGCGAGCGCACCGCCACCTATTCCCGCGACGCCCTCCCCCCCTGGGTGCGCGTCGACGGCGAGACCTGGCAGGTCGACCTCGGCGACGGCTACGAGGTGTTCATCGACGGCCCCCGGATGACCGTCGAGGCGCCCGGCTATGGCGCCATCGGCATCGAGGCCCGCGAGCGCGAGCTGGTCTACGACCTCCCCGCCGGCCCGCAGCCTGCGTGGCTGCGCACCGACCCGGTGAAATTCGACATGCGCCCCGAGATCGGCAAGCGCGTCCAGGCCTCCCGCGCCAAGTTCGAGATCCACCGCTACGCCTGGGGGTGGGAGAACTTCTGGTTCCCCTTCCGCTCCCCTCTCTGGGGCCTGAGCGCCGGTGAAGTCTGGTCCCTGGCCTGGTCCCCCGACCGCCTCGACCCCGCGATGTCCAACGCCGCCTACATCTTCGACCAGTTCTGGACCAACCCCGACTGGATGCACGGCGAGGTCTTCAAGGCCCTGCTGGAGACGATCATGATGGCCCTGCTGGGCACCCTGGTCGCCGCCTTCGTCGGCCTGCCGCTGGCCTTCCTCGCCGCCTCCAACTTCACCCCCAGCCTGGTCGTGCGCTTCGGCGTGCGCCGCCTGTTCGACCTCCTGCGCGGCATCGACATGCTGATCTGGTCGCTGATCTTCATCCGCGCCTTCGGCCTCGGCCCGCTCACCGGCGCGCTCGCCATCGCCTTCACCGACACCGGCTCGCTCGGCAAGCTGTTCTCCGAGGCGCTGGAGAACGTGGACGACAAGCAGATCGAGGGCGTGCATTCCACCGGCGCCAGCCAGCTCCAGCGCTACCGCTTCGGCGTGCTGCCCCAGATCCTGCCGGTGTTCCTGAGCCAGGCGCTCTACTACCTCGAGTCCAACACCCGCTCCGCCACCGTGATCGGCGCGCTGGGCGCCGGCGGCATCGGCCTGATGCTGGTCGAGACCATGCGCACCTCCCGCGACTGGGAGAACACGCTTTACATCATCGTGCTGACCATCCTTGTTGTCTTCGCGATGGACGCCCTGTCCGGCTGGCTCCGCCGCCGCCTGATCCAGGGCCGCGAGGCGCGGGAGGTCTGATGGCGCGGCTGAACGAAACCCCCTGGGTCGATCCCACCAGCCGCGTGGTGGACTCGACCCTCGGTCCCTACACCGAGGTCATGGCCCACTCCCACCTCCTCGAAGTCGACTTCGGCGCCTATTCCTACTGCGCCGGCCGCAACGAGATCGCCTATTCGCGCATCGGCAAGTTCGCCAACATCGCCTCGGGCTGCCGGATCTGCCCCACCAACCACCCCTACCAGCGCGCCTCGCTGCACCACTTCATGTATCGCGCCTCCAACTACTGGGACGACGCGACCGACGAGGCCGAGGTCTTCGAGGAGCGTCGCCGCAACGGCGTCACCGTCGGCCATGACACCTGGTTCGGCTACAACGCCATCGTCATGCCCGGCGTCACCGTCGGAACCGGCGCCATCGTCGCCGCCGGCGCGGTGGTGACCAAGGACGTGGCCCCCTACTCGATCGTGGGCGGGGTCGCGGCCGCCGAGATCAAGCCCCGCTTCCCCGCCCGCATCGCCGAAAGACTGCTCGCACTTGCGTGGTGGGACTGGGATCACGCCGCGCTTCGTGCCAGTCTCGACGACTTCCGCAGCCTCCCCGTCGAGGCCTTCCTCGAGAAATACGAACGAGCCTGAGCATGAGCTATGACGTCGCCGTGGTCGGCGCGGGCATCCTGGGGCTGGCCCACGCGCTGGCCGCCGCGCGGCTGGGCAAGCGCGTGGTGGTGATCGAGCGCGACGCCCAGGCCAACGGCGCCTCGATCCGCAATTTCGGCTTCGTCACGGTCAACGGCCAGCAGGCCGGCGACTGCTGGCTCAAGGCCCGCCGCTCCCGCGACGTCTGGGCCGAGGTGGCCCCCCAGGCCGGCATCGAGATCCTCCACCCCGGGATGCTGGTCACCGCCCGTCGCCCCGAGGCCGAGGCCGTCATCGACGCCTTCCTCGCCACCGACATGGGGACCGACTGCCGCCGCCTCACCCGCGCCGAGGCCCTTGAAATCGCCCCGGTTTCGCAGGCCGTCACCGCCGCCCTCCACTCCCCCCTCGAATTCCGGGTGGAGTCGAAGACCGCCATCCCCCGCCTCGCCGCCTGGCTGGCCGAGGCCCACGGCGTCGCGTTCCGCTGGCTGACCGAGGTCCACGCCGTCGAGACCCCCAAGCTCCACACCTCCGCCGGCCTCATCGAGGCCGAGACGGTGATCCTCTGCCCCGGCGACGACTACTCCGGCCCCTTCGCCGAGCGCCTCGCCGCCTACGGCCTGACGCGCTGCAAACTGCAGATGCTGCGCGTCATGCCCAACCGCCGCCCTCCGCTGGGCGCCGCCGTGATGTCCGACCTCGGCCTCGCCCGCTACCTCGGCTACGCCGAACTGCCGGAGGCCGCGGCCCTGAAGACCATCCTCGACGCCGAGCAGCCCACCCACCGCTCCAACGGCGTCCACCTGATCGTGGTGCAGTCCGCCGACGGCTCCCTCGTGGTCGGCGACAGCCACCACTACGGGGCGACCCCGGACCCGTTCTCCTCGACCCTCGTGGACCAGTTGATGCTCGGCGAAATGGAGGCCGCCCTCGACCTCGGCCCCTACGCGGTGACCGAGCGGTGGCTGGGCACCTACGCTTCCGCGACGGGCAAGGACGCGGGCCGCTGGCGGCTGACCGACGCCCCCGACGACGCCACCCGCCTGAGCATCGTCACCGCCGGCTGCGGCGCCTCCACCTCCTTCGCCATCGGCGAGGAGACGATCTCCGCCCTTTTCGCCTGACAGGAGCCGCCCCATGAAATTCGACGCAGCCATCTTCGACTGGGCCGGCACCATGATCGACTTCGGCTCCTTCGCCCCCATGGGCGTCTTCGTCGAGGCCTTCGCGAAGTTCGGCGTCGAGGCCACCATCGACGAGGCCCGCGGGCCGATGGGCTCCCCCAAGCGCGCCCATATCCAGGCGATGATGGCCATGCCCTCGATCCGCGGCCAGTGGGAGGGCAAGCACGGCCGCGCCCCGACCGAGGCCGACGTCGACGCCGTCTACGAGATCTTCGTGCCGATGAACGAGGCCGTGGCCCCGAAATACGCCACCCTGGTGCCGGGCGCGAAGGCGACGCTGGACGCGCTGGCCGCCAAGGGCATCCGCGTCGGCTCCACCACCGGCTACGTCCGCTCGATCATGGCGGGCGTGATCCCGGTGGCGGCCGAGCAGGGGTTTTCCCCTGAGTGCATCGTCTGCGCCGACGACGTCGCCGGCGGTCGCCCTGGTCCGGAACAGATGTTCCGCGCCTTCGAACAGATGTCTCTGAATCCGGGCTCGAAAGTCCTGAAAGTGGACGATACCGAGCCCGGCATTGCCGAGGGCGTCGCCGTCGGCGCCGTCACCGTCGGCGTGGCCCTCTCGGGCAACATCGCCGGCCTGACGCCCGAGGACCTGGCGGCTCTTCCCACGGCGGAGGTGGACGCGATCCGCGCCAAGGCCGCCGGCATCCTGCGCGGCGCAGGCGCCGACCACGTCATCGACACGGTGGCCGACCTCCCCGCCCTGATCGAGAAACTGGAGGCGGAGGGGTGAGCGGGCCGGCGCCTGCCGACCTCAACATCCTGTTCATCACCGCGGACCAGCTTCGCGCCGACGTCCTGCACGGCCGGCTGGCGGGGATCGCGCCCACGCCGAACCTCGACCGGCTGGCGCGCTCCTCCGTGGTGTTCGACAACCACGTCACCGTCACCGCCCCCTGCGGCCCCGCCCGCGCGAGCTTGCTGACCGGGCTTTATGCCAGCAATCACGGCAGCTTGCGCAACGGCACGCCGCTGGACGCCGGCCTGACGAACCTCGCGAAGGAGTGGCGCAAGGCGGGGCGCGAGCCGCTGCTCTTCGGCTACACCGACGCCACCCCGGACCCGGACGCCTTCGACCCCGCCGACCCCACGCTGGCCTCCTACGAGGGCCTGCTGCCGGGCTTCCGCGAGGTGGTGGAGATGCGCTTCGAAAGCCCCCACACCTGGCTCGCGCACCTGATCGCGAAGGGCTACGACCTCCCCCGTCCGCTGCCCCAGCGCCTGTTCGAGCTCTACCTGCCCCAGGGCGGCGCCATCGCCGGCCCGGCCTTCTACAAGGCCGAGGACAGCGACACGGCGCTGCTGACGGACCTGACGATCGCGCACCTGGACGCCCGCCGGGACCATCCCTGGACGGCGCACCTGACCTACATCCGCCCGCACCCCCCCTTCGTCGCCCCCGCGCCCTGGAACGAGGCCGTCTCCCCCGCCGCCATCCCCCTGCCGGGCGAGGATCGCGCCGACCACCCCTTCACCCGGGCCTGGTTCTCCGAGCGCAATTCCTTCGGCCTCTGGATGGGCTTCAACGGCGATTGCGAGGGGCTGCCGGTCGACAAGGCCCAGGAGCTCAGGGCCGTCTATCTGGGGCTGGTGGCGGAACTCGACCACCATATCGGGCGCCTGCTCGACTGGCTGGACGCCACCGGCCAGGCGGAGCGCACCGTCGTCGTGTTCACCGGCGACCACGGCGAGATGCTCGGCGACGGGCGCATGTGGGGCAAGCACTCGGTCTTCGAGGGCGCCTTCCGCGTGCCCCTGATGATCCGCGACCCGCGCCGCGCGCGCCACGCCGGACGCCGGGTGACGGCGCCGACCGAGAGCGTCGACCTCGCCCCCACCCTCCTGTCCCTGGCGGGGAAACAGCCGCCCGCCCCCTGGGACGGCCGCGCCCTGACGCCCTGGCTGGAGGGCGAGACGCCGGCGGACTGGCGCAGCTCGGCGCTGATGGAGATCGACTTCGCGGAGCCGCCCAGCGCTTCGGGCGACCGCGAGACCCGCTTCCAGCGCGCCTGGGGCACGGGGCTGGAGGACTCGGGCGCGGTCATCCTGCGCGAGGGCCGCTGGCGGCTGATCCGCTTCGCGGCCGAGAGCCTCCCCCCGATGCTCTTCGACATGGAGGCGGATCCAGACGAGACCACCAACCTCGCCCCCCAGATGCCCGAGCAGGTGGCGCGGATGACCGAGACGCTGCTGCGCCGGCGTCTCGCCCGCTCCGGCCGCGGCAAGGCGCATCTGGCGGTGGGGGTCTGACGGCGGGGCAGGGCGCGCGCCCCGGGCCTGACCCGGGGCCTCCTGCGGCCGGCGGCGAGAGGCCCCGGATCAGG
>CAXGVP010000119.1:0-8594 GCA_964013055.1 uncultured Albimonas sp. | reverse complement strand
CCCCCGGCGCGGCCTCCCCCCGCAGCCCCCCTCGCCCCGCTCGACCGTGGCGCACCCGCCCCCGGGGCCCCGCGCCCCCCACGCGCCCCCGCCCGCCTCGCCGCGCGAGCCCGCCCTCGCCACGAGCGCCCCGCCCGACGCGCGGCGCCGCGCCCCCGGCGCGGCTTCAGGCCCCGGCCCCGCCCCTGCGGCATCCCTTGCCCGCGCAGGCTGCGCCGCTATGATGCCCGCCAGCCGACGCCACCCCCACACGAGAGGCCCGCATGACCATCGAGGCGCCCGAGACCGAGATCGTCGAGAAAACCCGCATCGCCTGCGACGGCGGCGGCCCGGGCATGGGCCATCCGCGCGTGTGGATGCAGATCCCGCCCGAGGACGGCTTCGTCGAATGCGGCTACTGCGACAAGCGCTTCATCCTCAAGGGCGGCCCGGCCGACGCCGACAGCTGACCCGCCGACACCGGCGCGGCCCGGCAGGGCCCCGCGCCCCAGCGACAGGAGGGGCCCGATGGGACCCGGCGATCGTCTCGAGCTGATCGACGGCTCGGGCTTCATCTTCCGCGCCTATCACGCGCTGCCCGCCCTCACCCGCAAGTCCGACGGCCTGCCCGTCGGCGCGGTCGCGGGCTTCTGCAACATGCTCCAGAAGATTCTTGAGGCGCGGGCGGAGAACGATGCCGAGGCTCCGACCCATGCGGCCGTCATCTTCGACTACTCCGCCAAGACGTTCCGCAACGACATCTACCCCGAATACAAGGCCCACCGCCCCGAGCCGCCCGAGGACCTGCGCCCCCAGTTCGCCCTGATCCGCGACGCCACCCGCGCCTTCAACCTGCCCTGCATCGAGATGGAGGGCTACGAGGCCGACGACCTGATCGCCACCTACGCCCGCCAGGCCGAGGCCGCGGGCGCGCAGGTTTCCATCGTCAGCTCCGACAAGGACCTGATGCAGCTGGTCACCGACGCCGTCTCGATCGTGAAGCCCGGCCTGCGCGGCGGCGCCGACGAGATCATCGGCGCCGAGGGCGTGCGCGAGAAATTCGGCGTCGGCCCCGAGCGGGTCGTGGACGTGCAGGCGCTGGCCGGCGACTCGGTCGACAACGTCCCCGGCGCGCCCGGCATCGGCCTGAAGACCGCGGCGCTGCTGATCAACGAATACGGCGACCTCGACACGCTGCTGGCCCGCGCCGAGGAGATCAAGCAGCCCAAGCGCCGCCAGACCCTGATCGACAATGCAGAGCAGGTGCGCGTCTCCCGCCAGCTGGTCACCCTGTGCGCCGAGGTCCCGGTCGAGGAGCCCCTCGACGCCTTCGCCCTGCGCGACCCCGAGCCCGAGACCCTGCTGGGCTTCCTGCGGCTGATGGAGTTCCGCACCCTCACCGCCCGCGTCGCCGAGCGGCTGGGCGTGACCGACCTGCCGGACCCCGCCGCCCCCGAGGGCGCCTCCGCCGAGGCGAAGGGCCCGGCCCCCGCGGCCGGCGCCGACTGGCAGGACCCGGCCCTGACCGCCCCCATCGACCCCTCGACCTACGAGATCGTGCGCGACGCCGACGCCCTCCGCGCCTGGGTCGCGAAGATCGAGGACCGCGGCGAGGTCGCCATCGACACCGAGACCACCTCGCTGAACGAGATGGTGGCCGAGCTCGTCGGCGTCTCCCTCTCCGTCACGCCGGGCGAGGCCTGCTACGTGCCGCTGGCCCACATGACCGGCGACGGCGACCTGCTGGGCGCGGCCGAGAAGGCGCCCGGCCAGATGGACCGCGAGGAGGCGCTGGAGATCCTGCGCCCGATGCTGGCCGACCCCGCGATCCTCAAGATCGGCCAGAACCTGAAATACGACCTCAAGGTGCTCGCCCGCCACGGCGCGCCGGTCACGCCCATCGACGACACCATGCTGATCTCCTACGCGCTCGACGCAGGCGTCCACGGGCACGGCATGGACACGCTCTCGGACACGCATCTCGACCACCGCCCGATCCCGATCAAGGAGCTGATCGGAAGCGGAAAATCCGCGATCACCTTCGACCGGGTGGAGATCGACAAGGCCGCCCCCTATGCCGCCGAGGACGCCGACGTCACCCTGCGCCTGCACCGGATCCTGAAACCCCGCCTCGCGCGGGAGGGCCTGGCCTCGGTCTACGAGGTGATGGAGCGTCCGCTGGTCCCGATCCTCGCGCAGATGGAGATGGCGGGCATCAAGGTCGACCGCCAGCACCTCTCGCGCCTCTCCGGCCGCTTCGCGCAGCGCATGGCGGGCCTGGAGGCGGAAATCCACGAGCTCGCCGGCGACAAATTCAACGTCGGCTCCCCCAAGCAGCTCGGCGAGATCCTGTTCGAGAAGATGCAGCTGCCCGGCGGCAAGAAGGGCAAGAACGGCGCCTGGGGCACCGGCGCCGACGTGCTGGAGACGCTGGCCGCCGAGCAGGGCTCCGACCTCGCCGCCCGGGTGCTGGACTGGCGTCAGGTCTCCAAGCTGAAAAGCACCTACACCGACGCCCTGCAGGAGCACATCAACCCCGAGACGGGGCGCGTGCACACCTCCTTCAGCCTGGCCGCGACCTCCACCGGGCGCCTCGCCTCCACCGACCCCAACCTGCAGAACATCCCGGTGCGCACCGAGATGGGCCGCGAGATCCGCGCCGCCTTCGTGGCCGAGCCCGGCAACGTGATCCTCTCGCTCGACTACTCGCAGATCGAGCTGCGCATCCTCGCCCATATCGCCGGGATCGAGGCGCTGAAGCAGGCGTTCAGGGACGGCCAGGACATCCACGCGATGACCGCCTCCGAGGTCTTCGGCGTGCCGATGGAGGAGATGACGCCCGAGATCCGCCGCCAGGCCAAGGCGATCAACTTCGGCGTGATCTACGGCATCTCGGCCTTCGGCCTGTCCAACAACCTCCGCATCCCGCGCGACGAGGCCAAGGCCTTCATCGACGCCTACTTCGAGAAGTTCCCCGGCATCAAGGCCTACATGGACGCCACCGTGGCGGGGGCGAAGGAGACGGGCTACGTCTCGACCCTCTTCGGCCGGCGCATCCACACGCCCGAGATCGGCGCCAAGGGCCCGCGCGCCGGCTTCGCCCAGCGCGCGGCGATCAACGCCCCGATCCAGGGCTCGGCCGCCGACATCATCCGCCGCGCGATGATCCGGGTGCCCGATGCGATGGCGCAGGCGAAGCTCTCGGGCCGCATGCTCCTGCAGGTCCACGACGAACTCCTGTTCGAGGTTCCCGAGGCCGAGGCCGAGGACACCATCGCCACGGTCCGCAAGACCATGGAGTCCGCCGCCCTTCCCGCCGTGGCACTGGCCACCCCCCTGGTGGTCGACGCCGGCCAGGGCGCGAGCTGGGCCGAGGCGCACTGAGCCGCCGCTCCCCGGCCGGCAGGCGCCCCCGCCGGCTCCCCGGCCCGCAGGCGCCCTGCGGGCGGGCCTGGCTGCGCGGCGCCCGGACGCGCCCGCCAGCCCTTCCAGGCGCCCTGGCGCCCGGCCAGCACCGCCCGCGAAGCGCCTGTTTCCCGGAGCCGTCCGTCGCGGATGCCGATCAGAGCGACTCGCCCGGCCCCGTCAGGGATCGCGAAGCGACCGCGCTTGCGCGGCTTGTCCTTGACGGGGCCGGGCGAGTCGCTCAGGCATCGGACGCGATGGACGGCTACGGGAAACAGGCGCGGCCCTGTTTCCGGGTGAGTTCCCGAGCCCCCTGCTTCCGTCCCTGCGCCCCACGCAATCGTGCGCCCGCGCGCGCTGACGCCGGTGCGCCCCGCCGCTATCTCAGCCCCATGACCCTGACCCGCCGCCCCGTCCTCGCCGCCCTTGTCTCCGCCGCCGTCGCGACCCCCGCCCTGCTGCGCGCCCGCACGCTGTCCGAGGCCGACCTCGCCCCCGTCGCCGCCCGCGCCGAGGCGATGGAGCAGCTGCACGCGCTCGTCATCGCCCACCGCGGCGAGACCATCTTCGCCCGCGCCTTCCGCGGCCCGGCGCTCGAGCGGCCGGTGAACGTGAAGTCGGTCTCCAAGACCCTCGTCGCCGCGCTCGCCGGCGCCGCCATCGACCGCGGGATCCTCGAGGGCCCGGGCCAGACGCTCGCCTCCGCCGCTCCCGCGCTGATCCCGCCCGGGGCCGACCCGCGCGTCGCGCAGATCACGCTCGGCGACCTGCTCAGCCTGCGCGCGGGGCTGGAGCGGACCTCCGGCCCCGGCTACGGCCCCTGGGTGCAGAGCGCCGACTGGGTCCGCCACGCCCTCACCCGCCCCTTCGTGGACGCGCCGGGCGGACGGATGCTCTACTCCACCGGCTCCACGCATGTGCTGGGCGCCGCGATCGCGCAGGCCGCCGGCCGGGACCTGCGCAGCCTGGCGCGCGCGTGGCTGGGCGAGCCGCTCGACATCGCCTTCCCGCCCTGGACCCGCGACCCGCAGGGCCGCTTCATGGGCGGCAACAACATGGCGATGTCCCCGCTGGAGATGCTGCGCTTCGGCGAGATGGCGCGCCTCGGCGGCCGCTGGCAGGGCGAGCAGGTGCTGGCGCGCAGCTGGCTCGAGACCTCCTGGACCCCGCGCACCCGCTCGCCCTTCTCGGGCGACGCCTACGGCTACGGCTGGTTCCTGACGCAGGCCCGCGGCCATGCCGTGGCCTACGCCCGCGGCTACGGCGGGCAGGCGATCCAGGTGGCGCCGGAACTGGAGCTCACGGTCGCGATCACCTCCGATCCCGACCGCCCGGCCCGCTCCGATGGCCATTTCGGCGACATCGCCGCCCTGCTCGCCGAAGAGATCGTCCCCGCCGCCGAACGCCGCGCCTGACCCTCGTCCCCGCTCCGGGCGCCCCTGTCAGCGCCCCCGCCCCGGGCGACGCTCTCAGCGCCCGCGCCCCGGGCGACGGGTCCCGCCCCCCCGCCCCGGGCGACCCATCGCGCGCCCCCCGGCCGCGGGCTGCGCCCCAGGCTGCAGCGGTCTCCTCTGCGCCCCGCTCGCCTCCTGCGCCCCAGGCGCCGACGCCGGACCGCCGCCGCGAGCCCGACGCCCGCCCCGGGCGCCCCGCGTCGCGCGGCGGCGCCCGAGCCGCAGGCTCGGGCTCCCTCGCCGGGGCCCTGCGCCCGAGGGCGCCGGCCATTCCCGGCCCGCCTCACGCGCCCACGCCCGCCTGCCGCCGCGGGCCGAAGCCCCGCCACAGGCGCGCCCGTCGCGCGGCGGCGCCGGCGCCGCAGGCGCCGGCCTCCTCAGGGTCTGGAAAAATCCCGGGCGTTAGCCAGCGAGGGCACCCGCCCCCGCGCCTTCGCCACCTCGGCGAGGTCCAGGTCGACCAGCGTCGCCCCGATCGCCTCGCCCGCATCCGCCAGCACCTCGCCCCAGGGTCCCACGGCCATCGAGTGCCCCCAGGTCCTGCGCTGACGCCCCTCCGAGACCGCCACCATCGGATGCGTCCCGGTCGAGGCCGGGGCCAGCACGAAGCAGCCGGTCTCGATGGCGCGCGCGCGCATCAGCGGCTCCCAGTGGGCGGCGCCGGTGGGCTGGGTGAAGGCCGAGGGGATGGCCAGGATCTCCGCACCCGCCTCGGCCAGCGCCCGGTAGAGCGCCGGGAAGCGCAGGTCGTAGCAGATGGTCATCCCGATCCGCCCCCAGGGGGTGTCGGCCACCACCGCCTGCTCGCCGGGACGATAGGCGGCGGATTCGCGATAGCTCTCGCCCTCGCCCACCTCCACGTCGAACATGTGGATCTTGTCGTAGCGCGCCACGATCCCGCCCGCGGCGTCGATCAGGAAGCTGCGGTTGACGAAGCGCCCCTTGGGAAACGCCTCCTCCGCCGGCGCCTTCAAAGCCAGCGAGCCGACCAGGATCCAGATCCCCAGCTCGGCCGCCAGCGCCCGGTAGCCGGCCAGGCTCTCGTCCGCCTCCTCCGGCTTCAGCACCTCGGCCTGCAGGGCGCGCGAGAAGGTGACCATGTTGGTCACCTCCGGCGTCAGCGCCAGCTGCGCGCCCGCGGCCGCCGCCTCGCGGATCAGGGCCGAGGTCGCCGCCAGGTTCTGCTCCGGCACGTCCGAGGCGCAGGTCTGGATCAGCGCGACCCTGAGGGCGCCCTCCGCCATCAGGCGACCATGCCGTCGAGCCTGCCCTCGCGCTCCAGCGCCAGCAGCTCGTCGCAGCCGCCCACGCCCTCGCCCCCGATGAAGATCTGGGGCACGGTGCGCCGACCGGCGGCCCGCTCCATCATCTCCTCGCGCGCGCCGGGCACGGAGAACACGTCGTATTCGACGTAGGCGATCCCCTTCTGGTCCAGCAGGCGCTTGGCGCGCACGCAGAAGCCGCAGATGGGGCTTGTGTAGATCTCGACCTGTTTCATTCCGACCCTTCGTTCTCCAGCGGAGAGAATATGGGCCCGTCCGCCTCCGGCGCAACCCGCGCGAGGCAGAGGGCGTCGACCCGCGCCGCCCCCGCCGCCCGCAGCGCCGCCGCGCAGGCCGAGAGCGTGGCGCCCGAGGCATGGACGTCGTCGACCAGCACCACCGCCGCCCCCTCGACCCGCGCGCGCCGCCGCGCGGGCACGACGAAGGCGCCGGCCTGGTTGGCCGCGCGCGCCTCGCGGCTCAGCCCCCGCTGCATCGGGGTCGCGCGCGTGCGCGCCAGCAGGTCCGCGCAGCAGGGCACGCCGGTGCGGATCGAGATCCGCCGCGCCAGCTCCGCCGACTGGTTGAAGCGCCGGCTCAGCAGCCTGCGCCAGTGCAGCGGCACCGGCGCGATCAGGTCGGCGCCCTCCAGCAGCTCCCGTCCCGCGCGGATCATCCAGGTCGAGGCGGGCCGCGCGATGTCCAGCCGGTCGCCATGCTTGAGCGCCAGCGTCAGGTCGCGCCCCACCCCTTCGTAAAGCACCGCCGCCCGCGCCCGCCCGAAGGCCAGCGCCCGGCCCAGGCAATGATCGCAGAACGGCGCGTCCTCGGCCCCCGACAGCGGCGAGCCGCAGCGGTCGCACAGCGGATGGGCGATGAAGGTCGCCTCCCGCCAGCAGGCGGGACAGAGCGCATGGGCCTCCACCACCTCCGCCCGGCACCAGGTGCATTGCGGCGGATACAGCAGGTCCGTCGCCCCCAGCCGCAACGCGGCCAGCGCCTCGCGCGCCGCAGAGGCGGTCCGCGCCAGACGCGACGGCGCGGCCGGCGGGCGGGCGCCGCGCGGGGGCGAGAGGGTGGCCGGCGCCGCGCCCTCCCGCGCGAGGGCCGCTTCGATCTCGGGATCAGACGCAACAAGACGGGTCATCGGCGAGCCGACCTCCTTCCCCTTGCGTCCCGATGCCAATATATCCCCTCGCAGCCGCAACGCCAGCCCGCGCCTGCGCCGGCGCCTGCGCCTGCGTCCCGCCCGCAAGGCCCGGGATCCCAGCGCCCGCCCGCAGGGACCCGCCTGCCGTGGAAGGAGAGCCGACCTGCCCTCGACGCCCGCCCTCGTCCCCTGCGCCCGCCCCCTCGTCCTGCGGCGCCCACGATGACCCAGCCCCCCGACCTCTCCTCCGCTTCCGGCGGCGCGCAGCCCCCGGCCCTCTTCGACCGCGCCCTGTGGCTCGAGCGTCGCCGCCGCCGCGCCCTGCCCCGACCCGAGGCGCGCTTCCTGCACGAGGTCGCGATCGACGGCGTGCTCGACCGCCTGTCGATGGTCGCCGACCGGGACTTCCCCCGGGCGGCCCTGGTCTGGCCCGGCGCCCCCGACTGGACCCCCGCCCTGCAGGCCCACCCGCGGGTCGGCACGCTCGAGACCGCGCCCCTGACCGCCGAGGAGGTCCTGCCCCTCGCGCCCGGGCGCTTCGACCTCGTGGTGCTCGGCTTCACCCTGCACTGGGCGAACGACCCGGTGGGGGTGCTGATCCAGATGCGCCGCGCGCTGAAGCCCGACGGGCTGCTGATCGCCTGCGGCCTGGGCGGCGCCACGCTGGCCGAGCTGCGCGAGGCGCTGGCCGAGGCCGAGGCCGCGACCACCGGCGGCCTCTCGCCGCGCATCTCGCCGATGGGCGAGATCCGGGCCATGGGCGCGCTCCTGCAGCGGGCGGGCCTCGCCATGCCCGTCGCCGACGTCGACCGGATCGAGACGAGCTACCCCGACAGCCTCGCGCTGATGCGCGAGCTGCGCATGATGGGCGAGGCCAACGCGCTGCACGACCGCAACCGCGCGCCCCTGCGCCGCGACCTGCTCGCCCACGCCTGCGCGATCCACGCCGAGCGTCACCGCGCCGCCGACGGCCGCGTCGCCGCCGCCTTCGAGATCGTGACCCTCACCGGCTGGGCCCCCGGCCCCGACCAGCCGCAGGCCAGGCGCCCCGGCTCCGCCGTCGCCCGCCTCGCCGACGCGCTGGGCACGACCGAGCGCCCCACCGGCGACAAGCCCGCCCGCTGACCCCTCCCGCGCGACGCCCGCCCCGCCCCCCCGTGCCGCACGCCCCCCCGGGAGCGCCTGTTCTCCGGAGCCGTCCATCGCGGATGCCGATCAGAGCGACTCGCCCGCTCCGGTCAAGGATCGCGCAGCGACCCCCCGCAGGGGGGCTTGTCCTTGACCGGAGCGGGCGAGTCGCTCAGGCATCAGACGCGATGGACGGCTCCGGAGAGCAGGCGCGGG
>CAXGVP010000118.1:0-8599 GCA_964013055.1 uncultured Albimonas sp. | reverse complement strand
ACGGCGCGCGGCCCCCGCCCCAAGGGGCGCCCCGGGCCTGACCCGGGGCCTCCGCCGCCCTCGCCGCTACGCCGCCGTCCGAGGCGGCGCCCGCCGCCCGCCCCAAGAGGCGGCTGCGGGCCTGACCCGGGGCCTCCCGCCCTCCGCCCCCGGCGCCTCGGCGCCGGATCCGCCCCCCGCCCGACACGGAGCCCCTCCGCCCATGTTCTCCAGCCGCGCCGAAGGCCTGGCCCTGACCCTGCCCGCGGCGATCTTCGCCGCGGCGCTGTTCCTGCTGCCCGTGGGCATCCTCCTCTCGGAGGCCTTCCGCGACCCAGAGGGCGGCTGGACCCTGATGGGCTACTGGGAGTTCTTCTCCTCCCCCCGCAACCAGACGGTCTTCCTGCGCTCGCTGAAGCTCGCGGCCGAGGTCACCGCCGTCGCCGCCGTGATCGGCTACGCGGCGGCCTATTCCATCGTGACGCTGCCCAGGACCGCGCGGGGCCGCGTCTTCGGCCTGGTGATCCTGCCGCTGATGATCTCGCCGGTGGCGCGGACCTACGCCTGGCTGGTGATCCTGGGCCGCACCGGCTTCGTGAACGAGGCGCTGGTGAGCCTCGGCATCCTGGATTCCCCGCTGCGCATCCTGTTCACCGAGACCGCGGTCTTCATCGGCCTGCTGCAGCTGTTCCTGCCGCTGATGGTCATCGCGCTGGTCTCGGCGATGGAGAACATGCCCCGCGACGCGATCCCCGCCGCCCGCGTGCTGGGCGCCAACTGGGCGCAGGTGTTCCTCAAGGTGATCCTGCCCCTGACCCGCGAGGGGCTGGTGATCGGCGGCACGCTGGTCTTCACCGGCTCGCTGACCGCCTACATCACGCCGGCCATCCTGGGCGGCTCGAAGGTGCTGATGCTCGAGACCCTGCTCTACCAGCGGGTGACGGTCGCCAACGACTTCGTCTCCGCCTCCGTCATCGCCATGATCCTGATCGTGATGAGCTTTTCCGCGAACCTGCTGCTCAAGCGCATGGCCACCGCCCGCAAGTCGAGGGCCGCCGAATGACCCCCCGTGTCGCCGCCTGGGCCGTGCTGGCCGTGGTCCTGACCTTCCTGATCGGGCCCTTCGTGATCATCATCCTGGCCGGGCTCTCGGCCGGGAACAGCCTCGCCTTCCCGCCGCAGGGGATCTCCCTGCAATGGTATCTGAAGGTCTTCACCATCGAGTCCTTCCAGGCCTCGTTCGGCATGTCGATGTTCCTGGCCGTCTTCGGCACCCTGGCCGCGCTGGCGCTGGGGATACCGGCGGCCTACGGGCTGAACCGCTACAAGGTGCCGGGGGCCGAGACGGTGCGGCTGGTCGTCTCCGCGCCGATCATCGTGCCCGGCATCATCGTGGGCCTGGGGCTGCTGCGTTACCTGGTGATCCCCACCGGCATCGGCATCACCCTGGCGCTGTTCCTCGCCCATACCGCGCTGATCCTGCCCTATGCGGTGCGGGTGGTCTCGGCCTCGATCGAGAACCTGCGCACCGACATCGAGGAGGCGGCGGTCCTGCTCGGCTGCACCCGCGTCGGGGCCTTCCGCAAGGTGGTGCTGCCCAACATCCGCGGAGGGGTGCTCGCGGCCTTCATCCTGGGCTTCGTGACCTCGTTCAACCAGGTGCCGGTGTCGTTGTTCCTGTCGGGTCCCGGCGTGCGCACGCTGCCCGTCGACATGATCGCCTACATGGAGATCAACTACGACCCCTCGGTCGCCGCCCTCTCGGCCCTGCTGGCCTTCATGTCCGTCGCCATCGTCTTCGCGGCGGAGAAATTCCTCGGGTTCTCCAAGTATGTCTGACTTCCTCACGCTCCAGGACCTGACGCTGGCCTATGGCGGAACCGTCGCGGTGGACCGGCTGAACCTCTCGATCCGGCAGGGAGAGCTGATCGCCCTGCTCGGCCCCTCCGGCTGCGGCAAGACCACCACGATGCGCTCCATCGCGGGCCTGCTGACGCCGAAGAGCGGGACCATCCGCCTCGACGGCCGCGACATCACCCGCGTCGCGCCCTCCCGCCGCGAGGTCGGGCTGGTGTTCCAGAGCTACGCCCTCTTCCCCCACCTGACGGTCTACGAGAACGTGGCCTTCGGCCTGCGCCTGCGCCGCGAGACGGAGCTCGACGCCAAGGTCCAGGCCGGCCTTGCCACCGTCGGCCTCTCGGACTTCGCCGACCGGGCGCCGGCGGCGCTGTCGGGCGGCCAGCAGCAGCGCGTGGCCCTCGCCCGCAGCCTGGTGATGAACCCCAAGGTCCTGCTGCTGGACGAGCCGCTGTCGAACCTCGACGCGCGCCTGCGCCTGGAGATGCGCCTCGAGCTTCAGCGGGTGCAGCGCGAGACGGGCGTGACCATGGTCTTCGTCACCCACGACCAGTCCGAGGCCCTGGCGCTGGCCGACCGCATCGTGGTCATGCGCGACGGCGCGATCGAGCAGGTGGGCTCGCCCGAGGAGATCTGGACCGACCCGGCGTCGGCCTTCGTCGCCGATTTCGTGGGCTTCGAGACGATCCTTCCCGACCCCGAGACCGGCGGCGCCCTCGCCTGGCGCCCCGCCGCGGTGACGCTGGGCGAGGGCCCCCACACCGGCACGGTCCGCGGCGTCTCCTTCGCCGGCGCCGCGCGCGAATACGTCCTCGACACCCCGCTCGGCGTGGTGAAGGCCGAGACCCCGGCCTCCGACGCCCCCCTCCCCCCCGGCGCCACCGTCGCCTTCGACCTTCCGCGAGCGACCGCCGCCCGCCTGCCGGGAGCGCTGTGATGGGCCTCTGGATCGACACCGACATGAGCGTGGACGACATCTTCGCCATCCTCCTGCTCGAGGCCGCCGGCGAGACCATCGACGGGGTTTCCCTGAGCTTCGGCGTCACCCCGCTCGCCCAGGTCCGCCGCAACGCCGCCGCCGCCCGCAGCGTCTTCAACTGGCGCTTCCCGCTCCACGTCGGCTCCGAGCGCGCCATCCTCGGCGGGCGCGAGCACGCCACCCGCATTCTGGGCGAGACCGGCATCCGCAGCCGCGGCCTGACCCTGCCGCCCAGCCCCGACCCCGCCTTCGAGCAGGGCATCCAGGAACTGGCGAGCTGGCTGGAGGAGCGCCCTCGCCGCACGATCCTGGCGCTCGGCCCGCTCACCAACATCGCCGCGATGGCGCTGGCCTGGCCGGACCTTGCCGCGCGCATCGAGCGGATCGTCTGGATGGGCGGCGGCGTCACCTCGGGCAACCACACCGCGTCGGCCGAGTTCAACGCCCTCGCCGACCCGGAAGCGCTTGCGGTCCTGCTGGCGCGCGGCGTCCCGATCCGGATGATCGACCTCGACGCCTGCCGCCGCGTGCAGATCGAGGAGGCCGACGTGAGCGCGCTCCGCGCCTCTTCCGGCCCCCATGCGGCGCTGCTGGCGGATCTGCTCGGCGGCTACCTCGACATCGCTCTGGAGCGCGGCCGCCCGACCATGGCCCTCTACGACCCCGTCGCCGCCGCGGCCCTGATCCGCCCCGACCTGTTCCGCTTCCGCTCCATCCGCCTCGACGCCGAGCTGACCGGCCAGCACACCCGCGGCCGCACCGTTGTGGAAACCCGCCGCCCCGACACCCACAACGCCGAGATCGCCGAGGATCTCGACGCCGCCGCCGTGAAGGCCCTCTGCCTCGCCGCCCTCGCCGAGGCCGCATGAACCAACAGGACCTCAACGACGCGTCCCTGCGCGACCGCGCCGTCGCCGCCGCTCGCGGCGACGCGCCCTTCGACCTGCTGATCCTCGGCGGCCAGGTCGCCGACGTGGCGATGCAGGAGCTTCGCCCGGCGGACGTGGGCGTCGTCGGCCCCCTGATCGCCTCGGTCCACGCCCCCGGCGCCCGCGCGGACGCGACGCGAACGCTGGACGCCACGGGCCTGATCGTCGCCCCCGGCCTGATCGACGCGCACATGCATGTCGAAAGCTCGATGGTCACGCCCGCGGTCTACGCGCAGGCCGTCCTGCCCCGCGGAACCACCACCGTCGTCTGGGACCCGCACGAGTTCGGCAACGTCGCCGGCCTCGCCGGCGTCGACTGGGCGGTCGCCGAGGCCGCCCGCTCCCCCCTGCGCATCCTGCCGCTGGCCCCGTCCTGCGTCCCCTCCGCCCCCGGCTACGAGACCGCCGGCGCCGACTTCGGCCCCTCCGAGATCGAGGCCCTCCTCGCCCGCCCCGGCATCCACGGTCTCGCCGAGGTCATGGACATGGCCGCCGTCACCTCCCGCGCCCCGCGGATGCGCGGCATCGTGCAGGCGGGGCTCGCCTCCGGAAAGCCGGTCTGCGGCCACGCGCGCGGCCTGACCGGCCCATCGCTTCAGGCCTACGCCGCGGCCGGCGTGACCTCGGACCACGAGCTGACCTCGGCCGAGGACCTCCTTGAAAAACTCCGCGCCGGCCTGTGGGTGGAGCTGCGCGGCTCCCACCCCCACCTGCTGCCCGAGATCGCCCGGGCGCTGGCCGCCCTGCCCGCCTGCCCGCCCACGCTGACGCTCTGCACCGACGACGTCTTTCCCGACGACCTGCTGGAGACCGGCGGCCTCGACGCCCTCCTCCGGCGCCTCGTCGCCGAGGGCCTGCCGCCGCTGCGCGCCCTCCAGGCCGCCACCTTCAACGCCGCCCAGCGTCTGGGCCGCTCCGATCTCGGCCTGGTCGCCCCCGGCCGCCGCGCCGACCTCGCCCTGTTCCGGGACCTCGAGAGCTTCGCCCCCGCCCACGTCCTGCGCGACGGCTGCGCCCCTGGCCTCCCGGCGGCCCCTGCTCCGCGTCCCGACTTCGGCGCCCCGAGCCTCCCCCGCTTCACCCCCGCCGACTTCGAGACCGAGGCGCACGGTCCCAGCGCCCGCATCGCCGTCATCGACCGCCCCCGCTTCACCCAATGGGCCGAGCGCAGGGTCGCCGTCCGCGACGGCCGCCTGGCCGTTCCGGCGGACCTGACCCGCATCGCCGTCATCCACCGCCACGGAAACGCCCCGGCGATCCCGCGCATCGGCTTCCTGGGGAACTGGGGCGCCTGGCGGGGCGCCTTCGCGACCACCGTCAGCCACGACAGCCACAACCTCACGGTCTTCGGCCACGACCCCGCGGACCTCGCCGCCGCCGCCAACGCGCTGGCCGAGGCCGGCGGCGGAATGGCCGTGGCGCAGGGCGGAGCGGTCACGGCCCTCCTCCCCCTCCCCATCGCCGGCCTCGTCTCCGACGCTCCCCTGGCGGAGGTCGCCCAAGCCTTCCAGAGGGTGCGCGAGGCGATGGAGCCGGTGGTCGACTGGCAGCCCCCCTACCTGGTGTTCAAGGCCCTGGTCGGCGCCACGCTCGCCTGCAACGCCGGCCCCCACCAGACGGATCTGGGCATCGCAGACCCGCAGGCCGGACGCCTGCTGACCTCGCCGATCCTGGAAGACGGGCTGGCGTAGAGCGCCCTGCCCTGCCGCCGCGCCCGTCGCGCGCCGCGAGAGGCCCCGGGTAAAGCCCGGGGCGCCGCCCGGCGGCGGCCGTCCCGCCCGCTCGGCGAAGGCGGCCCCCGGGCGTCCCCCGGGCGTCCCGGGGGCGGGCATGCCCGCCGTCGACGGGGACGCAGGGCGGGGCGGTCGCGGCCGCGCAGCGGACGCGCCGGGGCGCCCGCGTCCCGGGCGGGACGTCTCAGGCCAGCGCCCGCCTCGCCACCTCCGCCCACCAGGCGACGCCGGTGGGGATCGCCGCGTCGCAGAAGTCGTAGCCGGTGTTGTGGTGCAGCGCCCCGTCCCGCGCCGGCCCGTTGCCGAGCCACACATAACAGCCCGGCGCCTCGGCCCCGAAGAAGGCGAAGTCGTCCCCCGCCGTCGAGGGCGCGAACTCCCGCCGCAAGGCGCCGGCCACGCCGCCGGCCGCCGCCGCGGCCACCGCCGTCGCCGCGGGATCGTTCACCACCGGCGGGATCCGCCGGATGAACTCATACTCCGCCGCGATCCCGTAGGCCGCCGCGATCCCGTGGGCGAGCCGCCCGATCTCCGCCTCCAGCTGATCCCTGACCTCCGGCGTGTAGGCCCGCGCCGTGCCGCCCACCTGCACCTCGTCCGGGATCACGTTCAGCGCCCGCGGATCCCCCGCCTGCACCGAGCAGGCCGAGACCACCGAGGGCTGCAGCGGGTCCACCACCCGCCCCACGATGCTCTGCAGCCCACCGAGAAACGCCCCCAGCGCCGTCACCGGATCGCGCCCCAGATGCGGCTTCGCCCCATGCGTGCCGACGCCGCGCAGCACGACCTTCCACGAGTCCGACGAGGCCAGTTGAGGCCCAGCCACCACCGCCATCTCGTCGGGCGCCAGCCCGGGCATGTTGTGCAGTCCAAAGACCATGTCGCAGGGGAAGCGTTCGAAGAGCCCCTCCTCGACCATCCGCTTCGCGCCGCCGCGGCCCTCCTCGGCCGGCTGGAAGATGAAATGCACCGTGCCCGGCGGCGGGTCGGCGGCCAGCCGCTCGGCCGCGCCCAGCAGCATGACCGTGTGGCCGTCGTGGCCGCAGGCGTGCATCTTGCCCGGGACCGTCGAGGCCCATGGGCGGACCTCGGGCCCCACCGTCTCGGGCATCGCCAGCGCGTCCATGTCGGCGCGCAGGCCCACGGCCCGATTGCCTCCGGGCGCCCGCAACGTG
The DNA here is from genome assembly GCA_964013055.1 of uncultured Albimonas sp. Lineage (GTDB taxonomy): Bacteria > Pseudomonadota > Alphaproteobacteria > Rhodobacterales > Rhodobacteraceae > Albimonas. Next base: position 1,947 of record CAXGVP010000118.1, on the reverse strand, counting down.
CCCACCACGCCGGTGCCCGCGATCCCCTCGACCACCTCCAGGCCCAGCGCCCGCAGCCGCGCGGCCACGAGGGCGGCGGTGCGATGCTCCTCGAAGCCGAGTTCGGGGTGGGCGTGCAGGTCCCGGCGCAGGGCGACCAGGTCATCGAGGCCGAGGGAGTCGGGATTGGGGGCGGCGGGATCGGGGGCGGCGACATCGGGGGCGGGGGGGAGTGGCTGGCTCATGGGCGCGCATGCTAGACAGCCGCGACTTCCACGCAAGGGTCCCCGATGCAGCCTCACGACTTCTGGCAGGAGATCGCGCCCCCCGAGGCCGCCGCCCCGCCCCCCTGGACCGACCGCTTTCCCGCCCCCCTGCCCGACGGGCGGGTCCTGGTCCTGCCGATCCGGCCGTTGGCGGGGACCGCGAACGGGATCGCCTCGCTGATCCTCAACCAGGCGAGTTTTTCCGTGGAGGCGGCGCTCGCCGACGCGCTCGCCGACCTGCTGCGCCCCTCGGCGCCCGAGATCGTGGCGGGTCTGCCGACCCTGGGCCTGCCGCTGGCCCGGGCGGTGGCCGAGCGGCTGGGGCACGCGCGTTACGCGCCCTTCGGGACGTCTCGAAAATTCTGGTACGACGAGGCGCTGTCGACGCCGCTGAGCTCGATCACCAGCCCGGGGGGGACGAAGCGGCTCTATGTCGATCCGCGGATGCTGCCGCTGCTGCAGGGGCGGCGGGTGGCGCTGGTGGACGACGTGATCTCCTCCGGCGCCTCGATCGCGGCGGGGCTGCGGCTGCTCCACGGGATCGGCGTCGCGCCCGTCGCCATCGGCTGCGCCATGCTGCAGACCGGGCGCTGGCGGGCGCCGCTGGAGGCCGAGTTCCCGGGGTCCGCCGACCGTATCCACGGCGTCCTGCGCACGCCCCTTCTGGCGCGCGAGGGCGAGGGCTGGACCTCCGCCGCCTCGCCCGATCCGATCCCGCTTCAGGAGCCCGCCCGATGACCGACCCCCGTTCCGGCGCCGTGTGCGTGCTGGGGATCTTCGCGCGCGACGTCACCTGCCTCGCGCCCCGCCAGCCGCGGATGGGGGAGACGCTGCTCGCCGACGCGGTCTACGAGGGGCCTGGGGGCAAGGGCTCGAACCAGGCGGTGGCGGCGGCGCGGCTGGGGGCGCGGGCGCGGCTGATCACCCGACTGGGCGAGGACGCCGGCGCGGCGCTGGCGCGCGCCACCTGGGAGGCGGCGGGGGTGGAGCCGCTGGCGGTGGTCTCGCGGACGCAGCCCACCGGCTCGGCCCTGATCCTGGTCGAGACGGCGACGGGGCGCAACGCCATCGCGGTGCACCCCGGCGCGGCGGCCGAGCTGTGCCCGGCGGATGTGGAGCGGTTCGCCGAGGCGATCGCCGGCTCGGCGGTGTTCCTGACCCAGCTGGAGCAGCCCCTGCCCGCCGCCCGGCGGGCGCTGGAGATCGCGCGGGGGGCGGGGGGGACGACGATCCTGAACCCGGCCCCGGCGGCGCCCCTGCCGGCCGATCTGCTGGCGCTGTGCGATCACCTGACGCCCAACGAGCCGGAGGCGGAGGCGCTGACCGGGCTGCCGGTCGGGAGCGAGGAGGATGCGCGCCGGGCGGCACGGGCCTTGCGGGCGATGGGGGTGGGGACGGTGGCGCTGACCCTGGGATCCCGCGGCGCGCTGCTGTGCGACGCGAGCGGCGAGCATCGGCTGCCGGCGCTTGGGCGCGGGCCGGTGGTGGACACCGTCGGGGCGGGCGACGTGTTCGCGGGGGCCTATGCGACGGCGCTGGCCGAGGGGCGGCCGGCGGTCGAGGCGGTGCGCTTCGCCAATGCGGCGGCCGGGATCTCGGTGACGCGGCCGGGGGCTGCGGCCTCGGCGCCGACGCGCGCGGAGGTGGAGGCGGCGCTGGCCTGAGACCTCCCGCCCGGGACGCGGGCGCCCCGGCGCGTCCG
>CAXGVP010000117.1:0-8648 GCA_964013055.1 uncultured Albimonas sp. | reverse complement strand
GAAGCCCCGCCGCCGCGCGGCTTGTCGCGGCCCGGCCCGTCGTCCCCGGCGCGGCGAATGCCGTCGCCTCCGGCGCCGCGGGGACCGGCGCCGCGAGGGCCCTCGGCCCTGGGACCGCGGGCGCCCGGGACGTTTTCGGCGCTGCGGGCGGAGAACTTGCGCCCGCCCGCAGGCTCTGCCCCGCGGGCGGCGAACCTGCGGCCGGCGGGAGCCTCGGGCGTGTCGGCGCCGCGGCCGCCGCGGGGGGCGGGCTTGCGGTCCGGCGCCTCGTCGAAGCGACGCGGCGAGGGCTTGCGGCCGGCAGGCTCCTCGGCCCGGCGGGGGGACGGCTTGCGGCCCGCGGGCTCCTCGGCCCGGCGCGGGGCGGGCTTGCCGCCGCGGGGCGCGGGGGCCGGCTTGCCGGCGGGGCCCTTCGGGCGGGGCGCGGCAGCGGCAGGAGCGGCGTCGGCGGCGGGCTTCGCCGCCCGGGGACCGGGACGCTCGACCTCCGCCGCAGGCAGGCCCAGCTGGTCGCGCAGCACCTTGGGGCGGATCTCCTCGACCTGGCCCGGCTCCATGTCGCCCAGCAGGAACGGCCCGTAGCTGACCCGGATCAGGCGCGAGACCTCGAAGCCCACCGCCGACAGCGCCCGGCGCACCTCGCGGTTGCGCCCCTCGCGCAGGCCCACCGTCAGCCAGGCGTTGGCGCCCTGCTGGCGGTCGATCACCACGCTCATCGGCTGGAAGCGCTCGCCCTCCACCTCGACGCCCCGGCGCAGCGGCTCCAGCGCCTTGTCGTCGGGCGTCCCGTGCACCCGCACGCGATACTTGCGCAGCCAGCCGGTCGAGGGCAGCTCCAGCCGCCGCTTCAGGTCGCCGTCGTTGGTCAGCAGCAGCAGACCCTCGGAGTTCAGGTCCAGCCGGCCCACCGACAGCACCCGCGGCAGATCCTCGGGCAGACGCTCGAACACCGTGGGGCGACCCTTCTCGTCGGCCTCCGAGGTCACCAGGCCCACGGGCTTGTAGTAGCGCCACATCCGGGGCGGCTCGGCCTCGGCCAGCGCCACGCCATCCAGCTCCACCTTGTCGGAGGGCTTCACGTTGAAGGCGGGCGTGTCCACGGCGACGCCGTTCACCTTCACCCGGCCGGCGAGGATGATCTCCTCGGCCATGCGGCGCGAGGCGACGCCGGCGCGGGCGAGGCGGCGGGCCAGCCGCTCGGTCCGCGGTCCGGTGGGGACCTCGGGCGAGGGCGCGGCCGCGCGGGCGCGCGCCGCGCCGCCCTTGCCGCCGGTCGCACGCGGGGCGCCGCCCTTCCCCTTGGCGGGAGGGCGCGAGGGCGGGCGGCCGGAGCCTCTGTCGGAATCGCTTGTCATCGCCGGCTTATCGCAGCGGATGCGCCCGGACGGAAGCGGTTCCGCACGCCCCGCCCGCGCAAGCCGCTGGCCGCGCGCGCCGCGGCTTGCGATAACGCGGCCCATGAGCACCCTGCGCACCCGGCGGATGGAGGGGCGGCCGGTCCGCCCGCGCGACGCGAGCTTCGCGGCCGCGCTGTTCGGCCATCCGCAGGTGGGCCGCTGGACCGGCGACGCCGCGCCCCGGGGCCAGACCCAGGCCGGGATGCGCGCCCGCGCCTTCGCCGCCCACTGGACCGCCCACGGCTTCGGCCTGCGGCTGTGGCGAGACGCCGAGGGGCCGGCGGGGCTCGCGGGGCTCCAGTTCTGCGTGCTGGGGGGGGCGGCGGCGGTCGAGGCCTCCTTCGCCTTCGCGCCCGACCGCTGGGGCCGGGGCCTCGCGGCCGAGGCGATGACCGCGACCCTGGCCGAGGCCGCCGGCATCTGCGCAGAGGTCCAGGCCGTGGTGCGCGAGGGCAACGACCCCGCCCTGGCGCTGCTGCGCCGCCTGGGGTTCGCCGAGCGCGCCTCGATCCTGCCCGGCCTGCGCCGCTTCGCCCGCGCCGCCGGCCCCGCGGAGCCCGGCCCGAAGACCACCCCGCCCCCCGGACCGCCCCCCGACCCGGAGCCGCGGAGATGAGCGCCTTTCCCTTCGCCTCGCGCATGGCGGAGGCGCTGGCCGAGGCCCGCGCCGCCGCCGCCCGCGGCGAGACCCCGGTGGGCGCCGTGCTGGTCGACCGCGCCACCGGCGAGATCCGCGCCGCCGCCGGCAACCGGGTGCGGGAGCTGCACGACCCCACCGCCCATGCCGAGATCCTGGCGATCCGCGAGGCCTGCGCGGCGCTGGCCTCCGAGCGGCTGCCCGGCCATGACCTGTGGGTGACGCTGGAGCCCTGCGCGATGTGCGCCGCCGCCATCGCCGGCGCCCGGATCGAGCGGGTCTACTTCGGCGCCCCCGACCCCAAGTCCGGCGGGGTCGAGCACGGCGCCCGCATCTTCGACCACCCCCAGGCCCACCACCGCCCCGAGGTCTACGGCGGCCTCGCCGAGCGCGAGAGCGCGGAGCTGCTGCGCGCCTTCTTCGCCGCGCGCCGCAAGGACTGAGCGGGCGGGGGGGCCGCGCCTCAGGGGCCGGCCGAGGCCTTCATCAGCGCCACGCCCGCGAGGATCAGCCCGGCGGCGAGCCCGCGCAGCAGGCTGGGCGCCTCGCCCGCCAGCGCCATCCCGGCGAGCACCGCGCCCAGCGCGCCGATGCCGGTCCAGATCGGATAGGCCACGCTCAGCGGCAGCGCGCGCACCGCCTGCGCCAGCAGCGCGAGGCTGCCCAGCAGCGCCGCCCCCGCCAGGAGGCTCGGCGCCAGGCGCGTCAACCCGTGGGACTGCTTGAGCGCGACCGCCCAGACGATTTCGAGGATGCCGGCGGCGACGAGAAGGATCCAGGCCATGGACGTCTCCCGACCGCCGGGTCGTCCCGGCGGATCGGAAGGCGTCTGGCGGTCGTCCGCCGAGAGCTGCATCTGGCTCCCCCGGCGCTCCGCGGCAAGGGGGCTGGCCTCGCCGGGACGACAGGGCGGCGGTTGGTCGCCACCCGGGCGCCGCCATCGATGTCCCCGGATGGGCGAGCGCCAGCCCCGGGCGCGGGTCTGGGCGGCAGACCGCCAGGGGGCGGCGCGGGCCTACGGGCTGCGGACCCGGGCGGTCCGAACCCCGGAGGCGCGGGCCGTGGAGGCCCAGACCCCAGCTCCCTGAGCCCGGTCCCCTGAGGCCGGAGCCAAAGGGCGCGGACGCCGGGCGCGCGGGCGCGCCGGAGGATCCGGCGCGGGGCGCGGAACGCGGAAGGGCCGCGCGGGAGACGACCCGCGCGGCCCTTCGCCGTCAGGCTCCCTCGCGGGGAGGCGCGATCAGAGCTCGATGGCCTTCATCACCTCGGGCTCGACCACATCGACGCCCGGCAGGCCCTTCTTGAGCTCCTCGGCGTCCTGCGCGAGCAGCGGGAAGGTCTTGTAGTGGCAGGGGATCACGGTCTTGAACTTGAAGAACTTCTTCGCCGCGTAGGCGGCGCGCTTCATGTCCATGGTGAAGTGGCCGCCGCAGGACAGGATGCCGATGTCGGGCGCGTGCAGGTCCTGGTAGACGGCCATGTCGGCCATCACGTCGGTGTCGCCGGAGAAGTAGATCGTCTTCCCCTCGCCCGAGATCATGAACCCCGCCTCGGTGCCCGCATAGCCCAGCCCCGCCAGCGAGGACGAGTGGCGCGCGCCGACCAGCGTCACCGAGACCTCGCCCAGCGAGACGGTGCCGCCCAGGTTGAAGCCGACGGCCTCGACCCCTTCCTTCTCGGCCAGGTGGCCGACCAGCTCGAAGATGCCGACGACCTTGGCGTTGGCGGCCTTGGCGGCCTCTACGGCGTCGTTGGCATGGTCGAAATGGCCATGGCTGAGCAGGATGGCGGTGGCGCCCTGGGTCGCGGCCTCGATGTTGGATTCGTCGAACATCGGGTTGCCGTGCAGCCACGGGTCGATCAGCAGGACCTGGTCCGCGATCTCGATGCGGAAGCCGGAATGCCCCAGCCAGGTGATTTTCATGATCGTGTTCTCCTCGCCTGTCGCGTCGCCGCCGGGACCCGGAGGCCGGCCGGCGCGGGCCCGAGTCTTGCCGCAGCGCCGGCCGGAGCGAAAGGCCGGAAGCGACGCGGCCCCCGCGGCGCCTGCGCGCCGCGCCCCGGACCCAGCTCCGCGGCGCCCTCGCGCCGCTTCCCGGAGCTAGCCCGCCCGCCCCACAAGGCGAGGACGCCCCCCGCGATCCGACCAAGACGTCGCACCGAGGGGCGCCGAGGACGCCGGGAGGGGCGCCGGAAGGGGAGGCAGGCGCCTGAGGGCGTGGGCGCGACTGGGATGCGGAGTCGGGTGCGCCTGGGACGGTCCCACCCGCAGCCTGCCGAACGCCGGTTCCCCCAGTCTCCCGCACGCCCGCGTCTCCAGCCTCCCGCACGCTCGCTCCCTCAGCGTCTTCCGTGGCCACTCCCGCAGCCTCCTGCGCGCCCACTCCCCCAGCCTCCCGCACGCCCGCTCACGCGGCGTCCCGCGCGCCCGCTCACGCAGCGTCCTGCGTGCCCGCACGCTCGGGCGCGCGGGCACGCAGGACGCTGCGTGAGGCGCGGCCGAATTGACACATTCGGATACACGTCGCGACGGAACCGTATTCTGTTGCATGGACAAACCGCTCCGACGCCCCAAATCCTCGCCCGACAGCGCGGCGCCGGGCCCTTGCCGCCCGCGCAGCGCGGCAGCGTCGCCAGCGGGACCGGTGGGGAGGATCAGCGCGGATGTCGGACTGGACGGCCACGATCGACGCCTATTGCGAGCGGCTGGACCCCTCCTTCTGGGCGGAACCGCTGAACGCGGTCTCGAACGCCGCCTTCCTGATCGCCGCCGCCTGGGCCTGGATCGTCGCCCGCCGCGAGGGGCGCGACGACGACTGGGCCGTGCGCGCGCTGTGCGGCGTGCTGACCGCGATCGGCATCGGCTCGTTCCTGTTCCACACCTTCGCGAACCGCTGGTCGGTGATGGCGGACGTGATCCCGATCATGATCTTCATCCTGCTCTACCTCTACCTGACCGTGGTCCGATACCTCGGGCTGCCGGTCTGGGCGGGGGTGGTGAAGGCGGCGGTCTTCATCCCGGTGTCCTCGGCGCTCGAGGCCTGGCTGACCCCGGCGCTGGGGCGGATGAACGGCTCGATCGGCTACGTTCCCACGCTGCTGGTGATGGCCGGCTTCGCGGTGCTGCTGGGCCTGCGCGACCATCCCGCCTGGCGGGGCGTGGCGGGGGCGGCGGCGCTGCTGGTCGGCTCGTTGACCATGCGCACCCTCGACAACCAGGCCGGCGCGGTGTGCGAGGCGTTCCCCGCCGGCACTCACTGGGGCTGGCACCTGCTGAACGGGACCCTGCTGGGCGTGCTGATCGTGACCTTCGTCCGCCATGGCGACCGGCCCGACAGCGACGCGCCGGATGGGGACGAGACGGCGGCGCGGGTTGCGCGCAACGGGGCGTCGGGCTAGAGCGGGGCCGAGAAATCCCCGCCCGCAATCCCTCCGACGGAGCCCTTCCCATGTCCATCGACAAGGCCACCGCCGCCCGCGTCGCCCACCTCGCCCGGATCCGGGTGAAGGACGAGGACCTGGAGACGCTCGCCACCGAGCTCTCGGGCATCCTGGGCTGGGTCGAGCAACTGGGCGAAGTGGACGTCGAGGGGGTCGAGCCGATGACCTCGGTCACCCCCATGGCGCTGCGCCGGCGGGTCGACGCGGTCACCGACGGCGGCATCCGCGAGAAGGTGCTGGCCAACGCTCCCGCCACCCGCGAGGGCTTCTTCGCCGTTCCCAAGGTGGTGGAGTGAGCCGCGTCCGAGCCTTCGCCTGAAGCTCCGCACGCGCCCCCGCCCCCTGCCCGCATCTTTCGCCCGAGAGACCGCATGTCCGACCTGACCCGCCTGACCATCGCCGAGGCCCGCGCCAAGCTCCGCGCCCGCGAGATCACCTCGGCCGAGCTGACCGAGGCCTGCCTCGCCGCCGTCGACGCCGCCGACGCGCTCAACGCGGTCAGCGCCAAGACCCCGGAGAAGGCCCGCGAGATGGCCGCCGCCGCCGATGCGCGCCTGTCGGCCGAGGGCGACAGGGCGCCCTCGCTCTGCGGCATTCCGCTGGGGATCAAGGACCTGTTCTGCACCGAGGGCGTGTCCAGCCAGGCGGCCTCCAACATCCTCGAGGGCTTCAAGCCGACCTACGAATCCACCGTCACCGCCCGCCTGTGGGAGCGCGGCGCGGTGATGGTCGGCAAGCTGAACATGGACGAGTTCGCGATGGGCTCGTCGAACGAGACCTCCTGCTACGGCCCCGCGGTGAACCCGTGGCGGGCGGCAGGGTCCAACCGGGACCTGACGCCGGGGGGCTCGTCGGGGGGCTCGGCCTCGGCGGTCGCGGCGGCGCTGTGCCTGGGCGCGACGGGGACCGACACCGGCGGCTCGATCCGCCAGCCCGCCGCCTTCACCGGCATCGTGGGCGTGAAGCCGACCTACGGGCGCTGCTCGCGCTGGGGGATCGTGGCCTTCGCGTCCTCGCTCGACCAGGCGGGGCCGATGGCCAGGACCGTGCGGGACGCCGCGATCATGCTCGAGGGCATGGCCGGGTTCGACCCCAAGGATTCGACCTCGGCCGAGCTGGCCGTGCCCGACTTCGAGGCGGCGCTGACCGGCGACATCCGCGGCAAGACCATCGGCATTCCGAAGGAATACCGCATCGAGGGCATGCCCTCCGAGATCGAGGCCCTGTGGGACCGCGGCGCCGAGATGCTGCGCGACGCGGGCGCGAAGACGGTGGAGATCAGCCTCCCCCACACGAAATACGCCCTGCCCGCCTACTACGTGATCGCGCCGGCGGAGGCGTCGTCGAACCTGGCGCGCTACGACGGGGTGCGCTTCGGGCATCGCGCGAAGCTCGGCGGCGGCGACGCGATCGTGGACCTCTACGAGAAGAGCCGGGCCGAGGGCTTCGGCGCGGAGGTGCAGCGCCGGGTGATGATCGGCGCCTACGTGCTGTCGGCGGGCTACTACGACGCCTATTACCTGCGCGCCCAGAAGGTCCGCACCCTGATCAAGCGCGACTTCGAGCAGGCCTTCGAGACGGTGGACGCGATCCTGACCCCGGCCACGCCCTCGCCCGCCTTCGGGATCGGCGAGATGGCGGATGCGGATCCGGTGGCGATGTATCTCAACGACGTGTTCACGGTGACGGTGAACCTCGCCGGCCTGCCGGGCGCGGCGGTGCCGACGGGGGTGGATGCCTCCGGTCTGCCGCTGGGCCTGCAGATCATCGGCAAGCCCTGGGGCGAGGCGGAGATGCTCGACATCGCCTATGCGCTGGAGCGCTCCGCCGGCTTCACCGCCCGTCCCGACCGCTGGTGGTGAGCGCGCCTCCGGCAGGAGGGTAGCAGCGCGCCTTTGGCGGGACGTTGGTGAGCGCTCCTTTGGCAGGACGTTGGTCAGCGCGCTTTTGGCGGGACGCTGGTGAGCGCGCCTTTGGCGGGCCGTTGGCCAGCGAACCTTTGGCGGGACGCTGGTGAGCGCGCCTTCTGCCTGAGCGCCTGGACTGAGCGCGCCTCCGGCCCGGGCGCCGGGGGCGAGGGCGCGCCGGACCTGCTCCGGCTCCCGCCCACCCACCCCGCCGGAGCAGGTCCGGCGCTCGGTCCCAACCTCTGCGCCGGATCGATCGACGCCTCCGCCCCGGCGGGGGCGTTGTGCGGTCCTCGCCCCGCGGGGAGGTCCGAAATGCGGCGATCCCGGCCCGCTCCGCACAACCGGAGGGCGGCCGCGCGGCGCCGGGGACGGGGCTAGTCTTCGCCCTTCGGACCCTTCTTCGCGCCCCGAAGATTAGCGCAGAATGAACGCCTTGTCGGTTTCCCCCCTCCCCGGGGCCTGGCGGCGGTCTGCGGCCCTCTGGCGATATTGACCCGCGCCGCCTCCCCGGTCTTATAGCGGAAGGGGAATACGACGACTGCCTCCGACCCCGGGGGCGCAGCTACGCCTGGGGAGGCCAGCCATGACATTCCTGCGCGCTTACGCAGCCGCCGCGCTCGTGCTTGCGGGGCTGGCCGCCGTGCCGGCCGGCCCGGCCCATGCCGACGACGTCGAGGACAGCCTCAACGCCGCCCTCGAGGCCTATCGCGCCGGCGACTTCGTCACCGCCCGCGACGAGGCCGAATTCGCCGTCACCCTGCTGGGCCAGATGAAGGCCCAGGACCTCGGCGGCTTCCTGCCCGAGCCGCTGGCCGGCTGGACCCGCGACGAGGGCGCCGACCAGGCCATGGCCGCGCAGATGTTCGGCGGCGGGCTGGTGTCCTCTGCCACCTACTCGGACGGCTCGGACGAGGTCACCGTCACCTTCGCCGCCGACAGCCCGATGGTCACCGCGATGTCGGCGATGTTCGGCAACGCCGCCGCCATGGGCGCGATGGGCAAGGTGATGCGGGTGGGCAAGCATCGCGCCATCGTCACCCCCGAGGGCGAGATCCAGTCGCTGATCGACCGCCGGATCCTGGTCTCGGTCTCCGGCTCGGCCCCGGCGGAGACGTTGCAGGCCTTCTTCGAGGCCATAGACCTGGACGCCCTGGCCGAGTTCTGAGCATGGCGCGCGAGACCCCTTCTCCCGCCGCTCCCCGTCCTCCGATCCCCGACAGCGCCGGCGAGCCGCGCGTAGTGCGCGAGCGGATCGACCCGGCG
>CAXGVP010000116.1:0-8655 GCA_964013055.1 uncultured Albimonas sp. | reverse complement strand
GCAGGGCGGGGCGATGCGGAGGCGCAGCCGACGCGAGGGCCGCCCGGCCGTCCCGCGCCGCCGCCCGCCTCACTGCACCAGCGCGCCGCCCAGGATCACCGTCTCCTCGCCGTTCAGCGACACGGTGGGGATATAGGCCTCCAGCTCCGTCCCGCAGCCGCCGATCTGGGCGTTGCCGCCCACATGCACGCTCGACGAGGCCTCGACGTAGATCCCGCCGGCGGACTTGAACGAGCCGCCCGGGTGGAACTGCGGCGCCGCCCCGATGTAGCCGTAGGTCCAGTCCTGCGGGCTCGACCCGCCCAGCGAGATCCGGTCCTTGGAGAACATGTAGACGTCGAACTGCCCGTCGTCGCAGTAGTGGTCCGGCTCCCCGTAGGAGGCCGAGCCCGAGAAGTTCAGCTGCCCCTCGCCGAAGAAGAACACGTCGTTGAAGTGCAGGCGCGGCCCGCCGCCCATGCCGATCTGCCCCCGCGCGATCACCGCCACGTTCTGGGCGTCGACCTTGCCGGCCATCTGCATGCCGTGGTTGACCATGTAGATCGTGTAGGGCTCGAAGTCGCCCGGCTGCACGGTCCACCACCACTGGTCGACCTGCACCACCTTCGCCGTCCCCGTCGCCGGGTCCTTGAGGAAGTCGGGCAGCAGGTCCCCCGAATAGCTCGAGATCCCGGAGGTGTAGAGCTCCGCCCACAGGTCGTCGAACATCGTGTTGAGGATCGGCAGGATCACCGGCTCGATATGAACCGGCTCGGTCACCTTCACCTCGGCCTCGCCCGCGGGGCTGTCGCCGTCCACGTCGCCGATGGTGATGTTCTCGGGATAGAAGGACGAGATCCGCACGTCCTCGGTGAAGTAGGACGAGCCGCCGAAGTGCACGTCGATCTCGCCATGCACGCAGACCCCGTCGGTCAGCGTGTTGTTGCCGCCCATCTGCACGTCCTGGGTCGAGATCAGCATCGCCCCGGGGCACAGGCTCTCCGAACCCGAGCCGATGCCCGAGCGCACCCGCGCCGTGGACGAGGCCGCGATGTGCCAGCCGTCCTTGCCCATCAGCCCGACCAGGAAGGTGGGCACGTCCAGCCCCGCGCCCGCGCCCCGCGCCGCCGTCACCCGGACCGCGTCATACGGGGTGGCGCCAAGGTCGAAGCTGTTGGTGTCGGCGTTCCAGGCGCCCAGCTGCACCATGCCCGGCATCACCACGGTGCCGTTGCCCGCGACCGGCATGTTCACCGCCGCCAGGTTCATCGCCGCCGTGCGCGCGGCGTCGCCGTCGGGCAGCTCGCGCACCGCGGCCAGCGCCGAGGCGTCGGCGGTCGCCTGCAGCAGCGCGCGCACCCGGTAGGCGTTGGAGACGTCGAGGGTGAAGCCGGAGACGATCATCATCATCGTCATCCAGAAGATCGACCAGATCGAGGCCGATCCCTCGTCGGCCGCGAGGAGGCGCCTGGCGCGTCCCGTCAGCCTGTGCAGCGCGGGCCCGGTCATGACGCGCGCCCTCAGCTCGACGCGCTCGCCGCGGCCTCGTCCACCATGGTGATCGATGCGTTGAGCGAGTTGTCGCCGGTGAGGAAGAAGCTGAAGATCACGACCTCGCTGAACGGGATCGAGACCGAGGCGTTGACGTAGCCCCCGTTGATCGAGACCGAGGCCGCTCCGGCCGAGTCGGAGGCGAAGTGGCTGCGCACGTAGGCCTCGGCCTGGGCTTCGCTCGCCATGCCGAGCGAGACCTGCCGCGAGGCGGTCCGCGCCATGTCGATGAGCTGCGTCTGCTTGTGCATGAGAAGGGCCGCGTCGGTGGCGACGCCGAAGATCATGAAGAAGATCGGCAGCCACAGCGCGAATTCGACCGTGGTCGATCCCTCGCGGTCCCGATACAGCGCGCGGATGCGCGTCAACACACTCATGATGTCCCTCCGGACAACGCTTACGCTCTACCCGCCCGAGGGCATCGCCGGCCGTCAACGCACTGTCTGGCCGGTCCCCTCGAACCGATCCGGCGCCCCCTGAACGGTCCTGAAACCGCTCATGAACCTGACGAGGACTCGCCGAACGACATTCATATTAGACTTTTTCCGCGCGTCAGCAAGACTTCGCGTGGTTAATCGATGACGCACCCCACGCGCATCGCGAAAACGGAAACAGTCCCCCCTGAATCGTATCCGCACCCGCGGGTCGGAGCCGCCTATTCAGTTAACGTTAAAGACACGTTCATTTACCGGACAGGATCAGAGCATGATTTCCGGCACGCTGCTGAACGCGGCCTTCAGGGAATCGGACCAGGCGCCGGAGACCTTGGCGAACTCGGGATCGTCCTGCTCCATCCGCCGCCGGACCGAGAATCGCAGCTCCCCCGCGGGCAGCACCGCGAGGTCCAGCGGCATCCCCACCGAAAGGTTCGAGCGCAGGGTCGAGTCCATCGACACGAACGCCGCCTTCAGCGCCTGGGGCATCGGCGTCTCGGGGGTGATCACCCGGTCGAGGATCGGCTTGCCGTACTTGTGCTCGCCGATCTGGAAGAAGGCGGTGTCCTCGGTCGCCTCGATGAAGTTGCCGGCCTCGTAGATCAGGAACAGCCGCGGCCGCCCCCCCGCCCGCTGCCCGCCCAGGATCAGCGTGGCGCCGGCGCGGGCGCCGGATTCCTCGAGCTGCTCGCGATACCGCTTCTGCTGGGCGGCCATCGCCTCGCCGACCAGCTGGGCGGCGCGGAACATGGTGGCGCAGGTCAGCAGGCACTCGACGTCCTCGCCGGCCTCGGCCTTGGCGCAGGCCTCGTTCAGCGCGGTCACCACGCCCTGGGTGATCGACAGGTTGCCCGCCGTCATCAGGCACATCGCCCGCTCGCCCGGGCGTTCCCAGGTGAACATCTTTCCGAAGCGCGAAATGTTGTCGAGGCCCGCGTTGGTGCGCGTGTCCGACAGCATCACCAGCCCGGCGTCCAGCCGCAGCCCCACGCAATAGGTCATCCCCGAGCCCTCTCCGTCGACTGCGCCTTGCGCGCGGTCGATAGACGATGGCGGACGCCATGTCACCTCAATTGCGGGGGCCCGGGCGCGGTCCGCGCCGCCCTATTGCACCAGCGTGCCGCCGACGACGGCAGCGCCGCCCTGCTCGACCACCACCTGGTCGTAATGGCCGGTCATCGGGTTGGGGCAGCCGGTGATGTTGGTGTTCCCGCCCATCTGGATGGTCTGATCGGCCTCGATGTAGAGGCCCCCCGCGCTCTTCATCGCGCCGCCCGGCGCGAAGGAGGGCGCCGCCGCCATCAGCCCGTAGAGCCAGGAGTGCGCGCCCCAGCCGCCCAGCGAGATCGAGTCGGTCGAGAACAGGTAGGCGTCGTAGACCGCCGCGTCGCACCAGGTCTCCGGGTCCCCGTAGCCGATGTCGCCCGAGAAGTTCAGCTGCCCGGTCCCGAAGATGTAGACCTTGTCGAAGACCAGCGACGGCCCGCCGCCGACCCCGATCTGGCCGCGCGCGATGATCGCGAGGTTCTGCGCATCGACGCCGCCGGCGATCTGCATGCCGTGGTTGACCATGTAGATCGTGTAGGGCTGCAGGTCGCCCGGCTGCGCAGTCCACCACCACTGGTTCACCCGCTGGATCCGGGCCATGCCGGTGGCGGGGTCCTTGACGTAGTCGGGCAGCAGGTCGCCGCCGTAGGCGGAGATCGAGCTCTCATAGAGCGTGTCCCACAGCGCGTCGAACATCGCCGGCAGCTGCGGCGTCAGGATCGGCTCCAGGCTCTGCTCGGCGACCACGTCGGCCCGCTTGGCCGAGCCGCCGACGGTGTGGCCGATGTAGATCGCGCCCTCGTCCGCGGCCGAGACGCGGGCGTCCTCATCGAAGAAGTCGCCGCCGCCGAAGTGGACGCCGTTCTCGCCATGGACGCAGACGCCCTCGTTCAGCTCGTTCGAGCCGCCGAACTGCAGGGTGTCGGCGCTCAGGATCAGCGCGCCGGGGCACAGGTTCTGCATCTGCCCCGCCCCCGCCGCGCGGGCGCGCGCGGTGGACGAGGCCGCGACGTGCCAGTCGTCGCGGCCCAGCAGCCCCACCAGGAAGGTGGGCACCGGCAGCCCCCCCGCGCCGCCGCGCGCGGTGGCGACGCGCACGGTGTCGGCGGCGGGGTGGCCGACCACGAAGACGCCGTTCTCGCCGCGCCAGCTGCCGATCTCGATCATCGCGGCGTTGGTCACCTGGCCGTGCTCGTCGGCGGGCATGTTGATGCTGGCCAGCGCGATCGCCGCCTGGCGGGCGGCGTCCTCGTCCGGCAGCAGCCGCACCGCCGCCAGCGCCGAGGCGTCGGCGGTCGCCTGCAGCAGCGCCTTGATCCGGTAGGCGTTGGCGACGTCGAGGGTGAAGCCCGAGACGATCATCATCATCATCGTCCAGAACAGCGCCCAGACGCTCGCCGCGCCCCGCTCGTCGCGGCCGAAGCGGCGCAGGCGGCTGGACAGGCGGCCGGAAGCGCAGCCGGGCACGCGGCCGGACGGGCCGCCGGGCACGCGGCCGGAAGCGCCGCCGGGCACGCGGCCAGACAGGCTGTCGGGCACGCGAACGGAAGCGTCGCCGGGCAGGCGGGCGGACCCTGTGCAGGGTCGGCCGTCCGCCGGGCGAACGGCAGGCGAGGGCGACCCGTCCCCACGGGCGCCCGGTCCCGCAGCGCGGGACAGGCTTGGCGCAGCCATTCCACAAACCCCATCGGGGACGCAGGGCGCCGCGAGGCCCTTCCCGACGCACGCGCCGTCCCGTCCCCAGACGGTCCGGCCCGCTCCTGACGCGCCAGGGACCTCGCCGAGCGCACGCCCGACATCCTGCCCTCAATCTGAAGACAACGTTAACGAAACATTCACCGTGAAACAATCGCCGACGACGCCCCGGCACGCTACGTCAAGCCGGCCCCGGACCTATCCGGGACGATCCCAGCGGCGGCCCCGGCGGCGGCCCCGGCGTGGGCAGGCAAGCGGGATCGGCGCGGCGAGGCAGTCGGACAGGCGCGCGACGGGCCTGGGGGGGCAAGGGCGGGGCGCCTCGGGGCCGGGGCGCGAGGCCCCGGCCGGGTCACTGCTGCTGGGACTGCGACTGCGAGCCGGCGGCGGGGGCGATGCGGACCTCGGCCTCCAGCGTCTCCTCGACCTGGCCGGTGATCGAGCCGCGGACCGGGGCCGCCTCGCGCGCGTCCAGGCCGCCGACCAGGCGGACGTAGCGCTCGGTCGGGCAGACCTGGTTGGCGGCGTCGAAGCCGACCCAGCCGAAGCCCTCGACGAAGGCCTCGGCCCAGGCGTGGGTCTCGTGCAGCTCGCCGTGCTCGTCGGCGCCCTCGAACTCCTCGGTCGCCAGCAGGTAGCCCGAGACGTAGCGCGCCGGCACCCCCAGAGAGCGGGCGGCGGAGATGAAGACGTGGGCGTGGTCCTGGCAGACGCCCGAGCCCATGGCCAGCGCACGGGCCGCGGTGGTGTCGGCGTCGGTGGCGCCGGGCTTGTAGTCGACCGCCTCGCGCACCGCCGCGCTCAGCGCGTGCAGGGTCGCCAGCGTGCCGTCGTCGCCGGCCTTCGCCGCGGCCTCCGCCGCCAGCTCGCAGATCGCGTCGTCTGCTTTGGTCAGCTCGGTCTCGCGCAGGAACACGCCCGTGGCGCGCTGCCGGCCCAGGCCGCGGACCACGCCGGCGACCTCGGCCGTCTCGACCAGGCCCTCGGCGAGGATCTCGACCCCCTCGACCGGCCCGCCCGAGTGCCACTGCCCCACCGTATCGCCGAAATCGTCGGTCAGCAGCTTGCCCACCGGCGCGCCGTTGACCGAGACCTTCCACTCCAGCGTCTTCTGGCCCTCGAACTCCGAGGGCCACAGCCGCAGGCGCAGCGCCAGCTTCAGGGCCTCCGGCTCGAAGGCGTAGACCGTCTTGTGACGGATGCTCAGGCGCATGCGCCCTCTCCCTTCAGAAATGGTAGGCCGCGCTGATCTCGCCCGAGAGGCGGGCGTTGACGCCCAGCGCCTCGGAGACGAACTCGTGCAGCCCCTGCTGGAACACCTCGCCCATGCCCGCGCCCTCCAGCCGGTCCATCATGGCCCGGGCGGTGTCGTGGCAGGGGTGGCGGTCGCCGTATTCCTTCTCGAGGCTGTTCAGCCCCGAGAGGATCTGGCGGTAGCAGTAGCTGAGCGAGCGCGGGAACTTGCGGTTCAGCAGCAGGAAGTCGGTGATCTGCCAGGGCGCGTAGTCGCCCCGGTAGACATGGTGGAAGGCGCGCGTGGCCGAGGTCGCGTGCAGCACCGAGGTCCACTGGTGGTGATCGCGCCCGCCGCCGACCACGTCGGTCTCGGGCAGCAGCACGAAATACTTCACGTCCAGCAGGCGCAGGGTCATGTCCGCGCGCTCGACGCAGCCGCCGATGCGCATGAAGTCCCAGCCGTCATTGCGCAGCATCGAGGTCTGGGCCGCGCCGCGCAGCAGGTTCGCCCGCCGCTTGGTCCAGTCCAGGATCTCCGGCAGCTCGCGCCGCAGGGAGGCGGCGGCGTCGTCCACCGACTCCAGCCTGCGCCAGCCGTCGTTGAGCGACTCCCACATCTCCCGGGTCAGCGCGGTGCGCACCGCCTTGGCGTTGGCCCGCGCCTGCGCGAGGCAGGAGCGGATCGAGTTGGGGTTCTCCGGGTCGAGCACCAGCGCGCGGGCCGCCTGCACCTCCGAGATCCGCTCCCCCGGCCCGAACAGGTCCGAGCAGCCGCAGGAGGCGACGACCGAGCGCCACTCGTCCCGCTCCCCCGCGCCGGGCAGCATCGCCATGCGCTGGCCCATCTCCATCAGGCGGGCGACGGATTCCGCGCGCTCGATGTAGCGCGACATCCAGTAGAGGTTCTCGGCCGTCCGGCTCAGCATCTCGACATCCCCTCGCCGCTTGCGGCGATCGTTTCCGCGCCGGTCCCGGCGATCGTTCCCTCGCCGCTTGCGGCGATCCTTCCGCGCCCCGTCATTCGCTCAGCACCCAGGTGTCCTTGACCCCTCCGCCCTGGGAGGAGTTGACCACCAGGGAGCCCTCGCGCAGCGCAACGCGGGTCAGCCCGCCCGGCACCAGCCGCATCTGCTGGCCGACGAGGCAGTAGGGGCGGAAGTCGACATGGCGCGGAGACACCCCGCCGGGCGCCAGCGTCGGCGTCGCCGACAGGTCCAGCGTCGGCTGGGCGATGAAGTCGGAGGGGTCGGCCTCGATCCGCTTGGCGTAGGCCTCGCACTCCTCCCTGGTGGCCTTCGGCCCGATCAGCATCCCGTAGCCGCCGGAGCCGTGGACTTCCTTGACCACCAGCTCGTCGAGATGCTCCAGCACGTATTTCAGGCTGTCGGGCTCGGCGCAGCGCCAGGTGGGCACGTTCTCGAGGATCGGGGTCTCGCCCAGGTAGAAGCGGATCATGTCGGGGACGAAGGTGTAGACCGCCTTGTCGTCCGCCACGCCGGCGCCCGGCGCCGAACAAAGCGTCACGCCGCCTGCGCGATAGGCGTCGAAGATCCCCGGCACGCCCAGCAGGCTGTCCGGCCGGAAGCTGAGCGGGTCGATGTAGTCGTCGTCGATGCGCCGGTAGATCACGTCCACCCGGGTCGGGCCGCGGGTGGTGCGCATCCACACCTTGCCGTCGTCGACGAACAGGTCCTGCGGCTCCACCAGCTCGACCCCCATCAGGTCGGCGAGGAACGAGTGCTCGTAATAGGCCGAGTTCAGCGGCCCCGGGGTCAACACAACGCAGTTGGGATCGCCCTTGCAGGCGGGCGGCGCGACCTCCTCGAGGGTCTTGCGCAGCTCGTCGGGGTAGTCGTCCACCGGCTCGACCAGCCCCCCGTCGAACAGCTCGGGGAACATGCGCATCATGATCTCCCGGTTCTCCAGCATGTAGGAGACGCCGGACGGCGTGCGGCAGTTGTCCTCCAGCACCTGGAAGGACTTCGGCCCGGTGCGCACGATGTCGATGCCCACGATGTGGGAATAGACCTTCCCCGGCGGCTCGACGCCCATCATCTCCGGCAGGAAGGCCTTGTTGCGATAGACCAGCTGCGCGGGCACCACGCCGGCGCGCAGGATCTCTCCGCGATGGTAGACGTCGTAGAGGAAGGCGTTCAGCGCCCGCGCCCGCTGGCGGATGCCGCGGTCGAGCCTGCGCCACTCGGCGGCGGCGAAGACCCGCGGGATCAGGTCGAAGGGGATCAGGCGTTCGGGATCGCCGCCCTCCCCGTAGACCGCGAAGGTGATGCCGATGCGGCGGAAGATGGCCTCGGCCTCCTCCGAACGGCGGTGGAGAAGCTCGACCCCGGTGGCTTCGAGCCAGTTCGCGACTTCCTCGTAGGGTTCGCGAAGCTTGCCGTCCGATCCGGACATCTCGTTGAACACGGTCCGTCCCCTGCGTCGTTTCCGAAAGCGTTAATCCAATCAGAGACGGGGAACCGGGCAAGGTCAAGGGCGCCCCGCCTCCAGTCTCGCCGCCCCGGCGCGGCGCGCCGCCGCAATCCGTCCCCGCGCGCCGCCCCGATACGCCCCGGGCGCCGCCGCCCGCCCCGGGTCCGGCCCGCCACGGGCCCCGCCGGGAGCGCCTGTTCTCCGGAGCCGTCCGTCGCTGATGCCGTGAGAGCTCCGCCGGGGGCCGGGTCAAGGATCGCGAAGCGACCGCCGCAGGCGGCTT
>CAXGVP010000115.1:0-8681 GCA_964013055.1 uncultured Albimonas sp. | reverse complement strand
TGGTCGAGGCGCGCGAGGACGCCGCCGCGCTGGACCGCGACCTCGCCGTCGCGGAGGCTCGCGCCGGCCGGCTCGACGCCGCCGAGGCCGAGATCCGCGCGCTGCGCGAGCGCCTCTCCGAAGCCGCCGAGGCCCGCGCCGAGCTGAAATCCGCGCTGGAGACAGAACGCCGCCAGCATGGCGCCCGGGTCGAGGAGCTGCGCCGGATGGAGGGCGAGGTGGAGCAGAAGTTCGCGGCGCTCGCCGCCGACGCGCTGGGCAAGAACGCCGAGAGCTTCCTCGGCCTGGTCTCCGAACGCTTCGCCCAGCACAAGCAGACCGCCGACGAGGATCTTGCGCGCCGCCAGAAGGCGATCGAGACCCTGCTGACCCCGATCCGCGAGAACCTCGGCAAGTTCGAGACGGCGGTGGGCGAAATCGAAAAAGCCCGCCACGACGCCTACGGCGCGATCCGCACCCAGGTGCAGGCCCTGACCGAGGGCCAGGCCCGCCTGACCTCCGAGACCGGGCGCCTGGTGCAGGCCCTGCGCGCCCCCAAGACCCGCGGCCGCTGGGGGGAATACCAGCTGCGCCAGGTCTTCGAGATGGCCGGCATGATGGAGCATGTCGATTTTCTCACCGAGCGCAGCTTCGACACCGAGGACGGCCGCCGCCGACCCGACGCGCTGGTCCGGCTGCCCGGCGGCAAGTCGGTGGTGGTGGACGCCAAGACCCCGCTCGACGCCTATCTCACGGCGCTGGAGGCCACCGAGCCCGCCGCCCAGGCCGAGGCGCTGGCCAACCACGCCCGCCAGCTCAAGACCCATGTCCGCCAGCTCGGCGCCAAGGACTACTGGAACGCCCTGCCCGAGACGCCGGACTTCGTGGTGCTGTTCGTGCCCGGGGAGGCGTTCTACTCCGCCGCCATGGAGCAGGACCCGGAGATCTTCGAGACGGCGCTGGCCTCTCGCGTGCTGGTCTGCTCCCCCACCACCCTGATCGCGCTGGTGAAATCCATCGCCTACGGCTGGCAGCAGGAGGTGCTGGCGAAGAACGCCCGCGAGGTCGCCGACCAGGCGCGCGAGCTCTACGACCGGCTGAACACCTTCGGCGGCCACATGGACGGGGTCGGCCGGGGGCTGCGGCAGGCGGTGGAGCGATACAACCGCGCCGTCGGCTCGCTTCAGTCGCGGGTGCTGCCCGCGGCGCGGCGGTTCGAGGCGCTGGGGGTCACGCCCGAGGGCGCGGAGATGCCCGGGCCGCAGCCGGTCGAGCATGTTCCCGCCGGCGGGCGGGAGACGGAGCTGCCGCCGGAGCTCGCCGCGCAGAGCTGACCATACGGGGCTGACGGGGCGCCCGGCGGCGTGTCGCGAGAGGCCCCGGGTCAGGCCCGGGGCGCCGGGGGCGGGCGGCGTGCCCGGCCCGGAAGGACGTCGCGGGGGCCGGCGCAGGGGCTCTGCGCCGGCCGCCCCTGGCTCAGAGGCCGAAGTCGTCGGCGGCGAGGCCCACGAAGTCGCCCTCGATCCGCAGCTGGAAGCCGCCGGGGCCAGAGACGATGGCGTGGTCGCCGTTGTCGGAGATCGACAGCTCCGAGAAATCGGACACGAAGTCGAGGCGCACCGTGTCCAGACCCTGCTCGAAGTCGGTGATGGTGTCGGTCCCGAGATCGGCGGAGCGGATGCGGAACATGTCCTCGCCGGCGCCGCCGGTCAGGACGTCGTCGCCGCCCAGCCCCTCGAAGCGGTTGTTCCCGGCGTCGCCGATGATCGTGTCCGCCTCGTCCGAGCCGCGCACCCGCTCGATCGAGATCAGCGTGTCGGTGTCGCCGAACCCGTCGGTCGCCGTGCCCAGCGCCAGGTTCACGCTCACGCCCGCCGTGCCGCCGTCGCGGGCGTCGCGGTCGTAGCGCACCTCGTCCGTGCCGCCGCGGCCGTCCATGGTGTCGTCGCCGGCCATGCCGCGGAAGGTGTTGTCCGCGTCGTCGCCCAGGATCTCGTCGCCCCACTGCGAGCCGCGGATCACCTCGATGCTCACCAGCGTGTCGGTGTCGCCGTAGGTGTCGGTGGCGGTCCCGGCGGCCAGGTCGACCGAGACGCCGACGCCGCCGGTCTCGGAGGAATAGGAGACCTGGTCGAAGCCGCTGCCGCCGCCGTCGACCGAATCGTCGCCTGCGCCCAGCACGAACCAGTTGTCGTAGTCGTTGCCGACCATGACGTCGTCCTGGTCGGTGCCGATCACCTCCTCGATCGAGATCAGGGTGTCGGTGTCGCCGAAGGTGTCGATGGCGACCCCGGTCGCGAGGTTGACGGTCACCCCGGCGCCGCCGCCTTCCTGGCTGTAGTCGACCAGGTCGTACTCGTCCCAGGAGTCCACGCCGCCGTCGATCTCGTCGTCGCCGGCGCCGCCCACGAAGCCGTCGTCGCCGGCGTAGCCGCGCAGGCGGTTGTCGGCGGCGTTGCCGATGATGCTGTCGTCGTAGTTGGTGCCGCGCACCCGCTCGAAGTTGCGGATCACGTCGGTGTCGCCGAAGCCGTCGGTCGCCGTCTCCTCGGCAAGGTTCACGTAGACCCCGGAGTCGCCGCCGTAGACGTGGTCGCGGTCGTAGCGGATCTCGTCCACGCCGCCCTTGCCGTCCATGGTGTCGTCGCCGTTGATGCCGCGGAACACCTCGTTCGCGTCGGAGCCGTCGATCACGTCGTCCCACAGCGAGCCGCGGATGACGTTGATGTTGATCAGCGTGTCGGTGTCGCCGTAGGTGTCGGTCGCGGTCTGGGCGGCGAGGTCCACGACGATGCCGGTCCCGCCCGTCTCCCAGTGGTAGCCGACCTGGTTGAAGGTCGAGCCCTTGCCGTCGACGTAGTCGTCGCCCTTTTCGAGGATGAAGTAGTTCTCCTCGTCGTTGCCGATGATGCGGTCGTCCTTGCGGGTGCCGATCACCTCCTCGATGTCGACCAGCTGGTCCTTGTCGCCGTAGGTGTCCTTGGCCTTGCCGGTGGTCAGGTTGACGTCGACGCCCTTCTTGCCGCCCTCGGCCAGGTAGTCGACCCGGTCCTCGAGCCCGTCGCCGCCGTCGATCAGGTCCTTGCCCTTGTCGCCGGTGAGGATGTCGAAGCCGCCGCCGCCATAGAGCTTGTCGGCCTTGCTCGTGCCGATGACCAGGTCGGCGTCGTCGGAACCGCGCAGCTCGATCGGCTGCTTGCCCAGCAGCTTGTCGAGCAGCTTGAAGTTGCCCTTGCCGGCCTTCTCCACCGCCTTCTCGAGCTTGGCGACGGGGATCTTCACGTTCTCGATCGTGGCGACCGTCCGGCCCTCGAACGTGAACTCGAAGTCGGTGATCTGGCCGCCGACGAACTTGTCCTTCTTCTCGTTGTACTTGATCTTCGCGCCGGAGAGCTCCAGCTCCAGCCCGTCGACCGTGTCGCTGCGTAGAAGCAGGGATTTCTTGGAGATGTCGCGAGAGCGGAGGTCGCCCTCGATCAGGCCGTCGTCGATCAGGTCCGACAGGCTCGCGCCCTCGAACAGCTTGACCAGCGACTGTTTCTTGCCCTTGCCCTTGGCCATGTCCCGAACCGTCCTCTGCTTGCGCGGCGGCCGGGCGGATGACAGCGGGCCCGGAGCGCCGCAGTCTTCCCCTTGGATCGCGGCGAGAGCCCCCCGGCCCTCTCCGCAACTGCGCAGCGTCTCCTAGCACGAGATGCCGATGCGGAAACCGCCTTCATCGTTAACGCAACGGCAAATTTACCACGCTGAATGCAGGCCGTGGCCCGGAGGCCACGGCCTGCGTCATAGCCTCAGAACTTCAGGGCCTTGGCCTGGGTCACCTGCGGCAGGGCCATGATCTGGGCGACCATGTCGGGGGTCACCTGCTCGTCCACGCCCAGCAGCGCGATCGCCTCGCCGCCCTTGTCGGAACGGCCCAGCGCGAAGGTCGCGATGTTGATGCCCAGCTCGCCCAGCTTGGCGCCCAGCGATCCGATGTAGCCCGGCTGGTCGTTGTTGGTGGTGTAGAGCATGAAGGGCTGCGGATCGGCCTCGAGGTCGATGCCCTTGATCTGGATGATCCGGGGCTTGTTGTCCGAGAACACCGTGCCCGCGACCGAGCGGGTCTGCTTCTCGGTCGTCACCACCAGCCGCACGTAGGAGCCGTAGGCGCCCTGCGCGTCCTTGCGCGTCTCCGAGATCTTGATGCCGCGCTCGCGCGCTACCACGGGGGCCGAGACCATGTTCACGCCGCCCTCGCCGACCAGCGGCTTCATCAGGCAGGCGACCAGGGTCGCGGTCAGGGGCTTGAGGTTGAGCTGGCCGACGCGGCCCACATACTCGATCTCGAGCGAGGTGATGGCGTTCTCGGTCACCTGGCCGGCGAACCCGCCCAGCGCCTCGCAGACGGCGATCCAGGGCTTGAGCAGCGGCGCCTCTTCCGCGGTCACCGACGGCGCGTTCAGCGCGTTCGAGATCGCGCCCTTCATCAGGTAGTCCGACATCTGCTCGGCGACCTGCAGGGCCACGTTCTCCTGCGCCTCGGAGGTGGAGGCGCCGAGATGCGGCGTGCACACGCAGTTGGGGGCCGAGAACAGCACGTTCTCCTTGGCCGGCTCCTCGCCGAAGACGTCGAAGGCGGCGCCGGCGAGGGCCCCGGACTTCAGCGCCTCGGCCACCGCTTCCTCGTCCACCAGGCCGCCGCGGGCGCAGTTCACCAGCCGCGCGCCGGGCTTCATCTTGGCGATGCGCTCGGCGGACAGGATGTTGGCGGTCTGGGGCGTCTTGGGCATGTGCAGCGTGACGAAGTCGGCGCGGGCCAGCAGCGCGTCGAGGTCGTCGTATTTCTCCACCCCCAGCTCCTGCGCGCGCTCATGGCTCAGGAACGGGTCGAAGGCGATGACCTTCATCTTCAGGCCGATGGCGCGCGAGGCGACGACCGAGCCGATGTTGCCGCAGCCCAGGATGCCCAGCGTCTTGCCGGTGATCTCCGAGCCCATGAACTTCGATTTCTCCCACTTGCCGGCGCGCGTGGACGCGTCGGCCTCGGGGATCTGGCGGGCGCAGGCGAACATCATCGCGATGGCATGCTCGGCGGTGGTGATCGAGTTGCCGAAGGGCGTGTTCATCACCACGATGCCCTTGGCCGAGGCCGCGGGGATGTCGACGTTGTCCACGCCGATGCCGGCGCGGCCGATGACCTTGAGGTTGTCGGCGTTCGCCAGCAGCTCGGCGGTCGCCTTGGTGGCCGAGCGGATCGCCAGGCCGTCATAGTTGCCGATGATCTCGGCGAGCTTGGCGGGGTCCTTGCCCAGCGCGGGCTGGAAATCGACCTCGACCCCGTTGTCGCGGAAGATCTGGACGGCGGCGTCGGAGAGGGCGTCGGAAATCAGAACCTTGGGCATCTGAGGGTCCTCAGGTTGGAAGGGCGCGGTCGACGGCCAGGGCGGCGGCGGTCGTGCCTGCGTCCATGTCGGGTCCGGTCGTCCACGCGGCCCCGAAGGGGATCCGGACGACCTGGGTGCGAGGGGAGCGAAGGCGGAGCGTGGTGCCCGCCTTCGAGTTCGCGAAGGAGACCATCTCGACGTCGTGCTTGTGCTGCAGCCAGTCCACGTCGCGGAAGCCGAAGCAGCCCGCCACGCCCTTGGTCTCGACCAGCCAGGCGGCGAAGAACTCGCCGTCGTCGGTCGTGCAGCGGACGCCGCGCTCCAGTTCGGCGGCGAAGGCGAGCTCGATCACCTCCCCCGCGCTGAAGGCGATCTCGATCTCGCCCGTCACGCAGGCGTCGACCGAGAGGCCCTCGGGCAGCTCGGGGTGGGCGGGACCGATCGGTCCCACCGCTCCGACCGGCGACGACAGCGTCACCGGCCCGAACGGCGCATCGATGCGCGCGTCAGCCATGGGGGGTCTCCCTTTCGGGGATCAGGCCGCGGCCAGCTCGGACTTCGCGGCGGCGAAGGCCCAGTCGAGCCAGGGGATCAGCGCCTCGACGTCGGCCGTGTCGACCGTCGCGCCGCACCAGATCCGCAGGCCGGCCGGAGCGTCCCGGTAGCCGTTGATATCCAGCGCCGCGCCCTCTTTCTCGAGCAGCGTGACCATCTTCTTGACGAAGGCCTTCTGGCCCGCGTCGTCGAGCGCGGCGACGGCGTCGTCCACCACCTTCAGGCAGACCGAGGTGTTGGAGCGCGCCTCGGGCGCCGCCACCAGGTTCTCGACCCAGGGCGTGGCGTCGACCCAGGCCTGCAGCGCGCCGGCGTTGGCGTTGGCGCGGGCCTGCACGGCGCTTGCGCCGCCGATCTCGGCGAACCACTCCAGCGCGTCCAGCGCGTCGGCCACGCAGAGCATCGAGGGGGTGTTGATCGTCTCGCCCTTGAAGATGCCCTCGATCAGCTTGCCGCCCTTGGTCATGCGGAAGATCTTGGGCAGCGGGCGGGGGGGCGTATAGCTCTCCAGCCGCTCGACCGCGCGGGGGGAGAGGACCAGCACGCCATGGCCGCCCTCGCCGCCCATCACCTTCTGCCAGGAGAAGGTCAGGACGTCGATCTTGGCCCAGTCGATGGCCTGCGCGAAGGCCGCCGAGGTGGCGTCGGAGAACACCAGCCCCTCGCGATCCGCGGGGATCCAGTCGAGGTTCGGGACCTTGGCGCCGGAGGTGGTGCCGTTCTGGGTGAACAGCACGTCGGCGGTCCCGGCGCGCACCTGCGCGAAGTCGGGAAGCTCGCCATACTCGGCGGTGATCACCCGGCAGTCGTCGAGCTTCAGCTGCTTGGTCGCGTCGGTGGCCCAGCCGGCGCCGAAGCTTTCCCAGGCCAGGATATCGACGGGCTTGGCGCCCAGCATCGACCACATCGCCATCTCGAAGGCGCCGGTGTCGGAGGCGGGGACGATGCCCACCTTGTAGCCCTCGGGCACGCCCAGCAGCTCGGCGGTCAGGTCGATGACGCGGCTGAGCTGCGCCTTGGGGCCGGAGGCGCGATGCGACCGGCCCAGCCACGCCTTGGCGGCGACGGCTTCCAGCGTCCAGCCGGGACGCTTCGGACAGGGACCGGAGGAGAATTCGGCACGCGCAGGCAGAGCCTGCGGCTTCGCGGGGAACGTCATGGGACGCGCTCCAACGTCAGGGCGAGGTAGCTGAGCCCGCCGCCGCTCGCCCTTACCCGGCGACTTGCCCGCAGCCCGCATACGCCCGGCCCGAGGGGCGGTCAAGCCGGAAAACGCGCCCGATCCGTCGCATTCGCGCGACGCCGCGCGGGGGTTTTCGCTCCGGCCCCACGCAGCCCTCGCCATCCGGCGCCGGCGGGTGTTTGCTGTCCCGGTCATCGAGACGGAGCCCCGCATGACCCGCCCCATCCCCGCCCGCGTCCTTCTCGCCGCCCCCCTGCTGGCGCTGGCCGCCTGCGCCGCGCCCGAGGCGCCGCCGACCCCCGACGGCCCGCCCGCCTGGGCCGACTTCCGCGCCGAGCGCGCGCCGGCGCCATGGGACGACGTGACGATCCTGTCCGCCGCCCCGCGCGAGAGCATCGGCGGCCCCGAGGTGGTGCTGGACGTGCGCTTCGAGACCGCCTGCGAGGCCAGCACCTACGCGGTGTTCTGGAACGGGATCGCAGCCCGCTCGATGCCGCCGCAGACGGTGTTCGTGCTGCGCCGCGACGGCCAGGGCGGCGACTGCGCCACCCCCGGAACCGCCCGCGTCGCCTTCCCGATCGAGGAGCCGGCCGACAGCCTCGGCCCGTTCATCGGCCGCGTCACCGCGGACGGCGAGACCGGCGTGGAGTTCCGCTGGCCGCCGGAGAGCTGACCCGAGCGGCCGCTCCGCCCTGCATCCGCGAGGTTCCCGATGCGCGACCTGACCCTGACCTGGCAGTTCTGGGCGCTGGCGGCGGCGGCCTTCGCCGCGCTGACGGCGATCCTGGCCAAGGTGGGGATCGAGGCGGTGAACTCCGACTTCGCCACCCTGGTGCGCACGGCGGTGATCCTGCTGGCGGCGGCGGTCTTCGTGCAGGCGACCGGGCGCTGGCAGTCGCCGGGCTCGGTCCCGCTGAGGACCTGGGTGTTCCTCGGCCTCTCGGGGCTGGCCACGGGGGCGTCGTGGATCTGCTATTTCCGGGCGCTGAAGATGGGCGACGCCTCGCGCGTCGCCCCGCTCGACAAGATGAGCGTGGTGCTGGTGGCGATCTTCGGCGCGATCTTCCTGGGCGAGAAGCTGGCCCCGGTGAACTGGCTCGGCGTGGCCCTGATCGCCGCCGGCGCGGTGTTGGTCGGCTGGCGGGCCTGACCCGGCGCCCCGGGGCTTGATCGCGCGCCCCGAGCCTGACCCTCCCGCCAGGCCTGACGTTGCGGCCAAGCCTGACGCTGCGTGCCGGCCGGGCGCGCCCCAGGCCCGAGCCGGGACCTCCCTCAGCCTGCGCGCCGGCGCGCGGCCTCTGTGGGCGCACCAGGCCCCGCCTGCGCCTTCGCGGCGCGCACCGCCTGCGTCCCCGCGGCGACGATGCCTGCAATCGCGCGCGATCCGGGCTCGCCGGCTGCGCGCGGGCGCCCTACATCGGGGCGGTGAAGATCTTCTGGTTCTCTCTGGGCGCGCTCTGCGTCGCCGTCGGCGTGGCCGGCGTGATCCTTCCCGGCCTGCCGGGGACGGTGTTCCTGCTCGCGGCCGCGTGGTGCTTCGCGCGCTCCTCGGACCGCGCCCACCGCTGGCTGGTGCATCACCGCTGGCTGGGGCCGCC
>CAXGVP010000114.1:0-8697 GCA_964013055.1 uncultured Albimonas sp. | reverse complement strand
CCCGCACAACTACGAGCGCGCCTATCTCGGCTACACGCTGGCCGCGGCGCTGGGCGACGCGGGCGCCGCGATGCGGCGCGACCTGCTCGACCGCCGGATGCAGGCCCGGGGCGCGGAGTTCTGGAACGTCCGCCGCGAGCTCCTGCGCGCCCGCGCCTTCGAAGCCTGGCTGGCCCGCGCCGAATAGGACCGGAGGCCCGGCCCGACCCGGGCCTGTGACCGGCCCCGGGCCGAACCGGGCTGGAGACCGACCGGGCGCCGAACCGGGCTGGGGACCGACCGGGCGCCGAACCGGGCTGGGGACAGGATCCGTGCCGAACAGGAGCTCGGGCCGGCCCCACGCCGAACAGGACCGGAGACCGGCGCCGGGGCGAACGGCGCCCGTGGCAGGCCCGGGGCCGAACGGGCCCCGCGGCCACCGTGGGGACGACCGGGGCCTGGAGCCGGCGCGCACCCGAACAGGGCGGGGGGCCTCAGTCGAATGGGGCCGGCGGCGTGCCCGGGGCGGCGGCGAGGTCAGTCGGCGGGGGTGCGGAACGCCTCGGGCGGGTTCATCCGCACGATGGCGGCGTTCAGGGCGCCGGCGTAGCTGGCCCAGGCGAGGTAGGGGGCGAACAGGGCCGCCGCGATCGCGTCCGCGCCGGCGAAGGCGACCAGCGTGCCCAGGATCGCCAGCCACAGGGCGCCGATGCAGATCAGCCCGGCGCGGCCGCGATGCGCGCCGAAGAAGATCGGCGACCACATCGCGTTGAGCACCAGCTGGGTGGCCCACAGGCACAGGCCCGCGACGGCGGGGGCGACGGCTTCC
The DNA here is from genome assembly GCA_964013055.1 of uncultured Albimonas sp. Lineage (GTDB taxonomy): Bacteria > Pseudomonadota > Alphaproteobacteria > Rhodobacterales > Rhodobacteraceae > Albimonas. The sequence continues at coordinate 7,889 of CAXGVP010000114.1, read as the reverse complement.
TCGGGCAGGGCGCCGGCGGCCAGCGCGCTCGCCACCCGCCAGGCGGCGATCACCATCATCGCGTAGAGCAGCGTCCAGGCGATCGGAAAGGCGATGTTGGGCGGCGTCCACCGAGGCTTGGCCAGCCCGCGATACCACTCGCCCGGCTTGAACAGGATCCCCGTCGCCGCCGCCGCCGCCGCGGCCGCCGTCAACGCCAGCGCGATCATCGCCTCGGTCATCCGTCTTCCTCCTCGTTCCAGAAAATCCGACGTCGTCGCCTGGCGACGCAACAGGAGCTAGCGCCAACCCGCCCCAGGGTCCATGACGCGTGCGCCTCCCGGCGGTCGCGGTCCCGCGGACGCCGCAGCGGCCGCCCGGGCAGGCCAGGGGCGCCGCCGGCGCCTCGCGGGGCGGGCGCCGCCTCCGACCGGCGCGTGCGCCGCGCGTCAGGGGCGGCGCCGGCCGACCCCGGCGCAAGATCCCCCCGTCTCCCCGTCCCTACGCCCTGAACCTGCGTCCCGTCCCCACGCTCCGTTCCCATGCCGCGTCCCCGCGCCCCTTCGTTCGAGCGACGAATGGTCGCCGCTGTTGCCGATGCGCGTCCGGGCGTCGATGTTGCATCCTGCCCGCGGCTGGTCCGAGGTCGCGCCGGGGTCCGAGGCGGCGACCATTTCGGGGATCGACGGCGGGACCGGCCGACGGGGGAAGGCGCGTTTGCAATACAGAGCGGACATCGACGGCCTGCGCGCCGTGGCCGTGGTCCCGGTCGTGCTGTTCCATGCCCAGCTCGGCTTTCCGGGCGGCTTCGTCGGCGTGGACGTGTTCTTCGTGATCTCGGGCTTCCTGATCACCTCGATCCTGCTCGAGACGGCGGGGACCGAGCGCTTCTCGCTGCTCGACTTCTACGAGCGGCGGGCCCGGCGCATCTTCCCGGCGCTCTTCGCCATGATCTTCGCCACCCTGCTGGTCGGCGCCTGGCTGATGATCCCCTCGGACTTCGCATCGCTGGGCAAATCCGCGCTCGCCACGTTGCTGTTCGTCTCCAACGTGCTGTTCTTCCTGGAAGTCGGCTACTTCGACCTCTCCGCCCATCTCAAGCCGCTGCTGCACACCTGGTCGCTGGCGGTCGAGGAGCAGTATTACCTCCTGTTCCCCATCGCGCTGCACCTGGTCGCGCGGCGGGCGTCGCGCCGCATCGTGCTGCTGGCCCTGGTCGTCGGCGCCGGCGTTTCGCTGGCGCTCATGCTGGCGACGGCGGACACGCGGAGCGCGTTCTTCCTGCTGCCCGCGCGCTGCTGGGAGCTGGCGCTGGGGGCGATCCTGGCCGCGGCGCCGAGCCTGGCGCCCCGCACGCCCCGGCAGGCCGAGGCGCTGGCGCTGCTGGGGGCGGCGGCGCTGCTGGCGGCGATCTTCGCGCTCGACGACCGCACCAGCTTTCCCGGGCCCGCGACCCTGCTGCCCTGCTTCGGCGCGGCCGCGCTGATCGCGGCGGGGCGGTCGCACGCGACGGCGGTCTCGCGCCTGCTGGCGACCGGGCCGTTCGTGTGGGTGGGGCGGCTGTCCTACTCCCTCTATCTCTGGCACTGGCCGGTCATCGTGTTCGGCGCCTACGGGGCGCTCCACGATCCCGGGATCGCGGAGAAGCTGGGCGCCGTCGTCCTGAGCTTTTTGCTCGCGATGGCGTCGCTTCGCCTGATCGAGACGCCGGTGCGTCGCAGGCGTCTGCTCGGCTCGCGCAGGGCGATCTTCGCGGGATCCGGCGTGGGCTTCGCGGCGATCGCGGCGCTGGGGGCGACGATCCTGGTTTCGGATGGGATGCCGTCGCGGATCTCGCCGGAGGCGGCGCAGATCCTGACATGGCGCAACGACCCGCTGGATCGGGCCCTGGACTGCGACTACGTGAGCGAGGCGCAGTTCCGGTCCGGCCGCTTCTGCACCGCCGGCGCCGAGGGCGCGCCGCCGGTCTTCGCCCTGGTCGGCGACAGCCATTCCGACGCCTGGGCCCCCGGCGTGTTCTCGGCCGCGGCGGAGCTGGGCGTGTCGGGCTACCAGCTCTCCATCGCCGGGTTCCGGCCCTACACCGACGACTTTCATGCCGAGACCGAGCGCATGATCGAGGCCCTGCGCGCGCTGCCGGTCGAGACGGTGCTCCTGATCGGGTTCTGGTCGGCGGAGGCGACCGGCTTCAACTACCGCATGGAACTGTCGGAGACGCCGCTCCCGGTCGACGGGCTCGACCGGCGGATGCTGGACCGCCTCGACCGGTTCGTGACGGCGCTGCCGGAGAAGACCTTCGTCATCTTCGACGACAACCCGGTGGGGCAGCCGCTCGACAGGTTCAGCCTGGCGCGACACGTGAACTCGCGCTCGGGCGATTACATGCAGGGCGTGCCGCGGGAGCGAATCGAGATCTACAGCCGCCGCTACGGCCCGGCGTTCCAGGCGCTCGCCGAGCGGCACGCCAACGTGCGCTACCTGCCGGCCTTCGTCGACGCGCTCTGCCGGGACAAGATCTGTCCGCGAACCGAGCCGCAGCTGGGGAGCCTCTATCTCGACGGCGACCATGTCAGCGTCGCCGGCGCGATCTCGCTCGCGCCGGTGTTCCGCAAGGTGCTGGCGGAGGCGACGTCGCCGGTTCGGGATTGAAACGAGGCCCCCCCGCGGCCCCCCGTCGCTTGACCCTGCGGGGCCGGCGGGCTACCCGACTGAGCGACCTGTTCGAACCGGCAGAAACGGCCCAGGAGCTCCCATGAAAGCGACGCGTACCGTCAAGCAGATCCTCTCGAAATACGAGAGCGACAACCCCGGCGTGAAGGGCAACCTCTGCCGGATGCTGATGAGCGGGAAGCTCGGCGGCACCGGCAAGATGATCATCCTGCCCGTCGACCAGGGCTTCGAGCATGGGCCCGCGCGCTCCTTCGCGCCGAACCCCGCCGGCTACGACCCCCACTACCACTACCAGATGGCGATCGACGCGGGCCTCAACGCCTATGCCGCGCCGCTGGGGATGATCGAGGCGGGCGCCGACACCTTCGCCGGCCAGATCCCCACCATCCTGAAGTGCAACTCGGCCAACTCGCTGATGTCGGGCACCGCGGGCAAGGACCAGGCGGTCACCGCCTCGGTGGACGACGCGCTGCGGCTGGGCTGCTCGGCCATCGGCTTCACCATCTACCCCGGCTCCGACTGCGCCCTCGACATGTTCGAGGAGATCGTCGAGATGCGCAACGAGGCAGCGGCCGTCGGCATCGCCACGGTGATCTGGTCCTACCCGCGCGGCGAGGGCATCTCCAAGGACGGCGAGACCGGGATCGACGTGGCCGCCTACGCCGCCCAGATCGCGGCCCTGATCGGCGCCCACATCATCAAGATCAAGCTGTCGACCGACCACCTGATGCTGCCCGAGGCCAAGAAGGTCTACGAGGCGGAGGGGATCGACGTCTCGACCCAGGCCGCGCGCGTGAAGCACTGCGTCGAGAGCGCCTTCGGCGGCCGCCGCATCATGGTCTTCTCGGGCGGCGCCAAGAAGGGCGAGGACTCGGTCTACGACGACGCCCGCGCGATCCGCGACGGCGGCGGCAATGGCTCGATCATCGGCCGCAACACCTTCCAGCGCCCGCGCGAGGACGCGCTGGCCATGCTCCAGAAGCTGGTCGACATCTACAAGGGCAAGGCCTGAGGCCGGCCCGCGTCCGCCGCGACGGCAGGACGCAGGGGACGAACGGGAAGGGCCCGGCCGCATGGCCGGGCCCTTTGCGATTCCGCACGGAAGGGGGGGATCAGCCGGCGCTCGAATCGGTTTCCGCTGCACCTGCGAAGTCGGCGAAATCCTGAACCGAGAGGCCGCCGGTCACCACGCGGCCGTCGACCTCGATCCAGGCATGGGCGCCCAGGCCGGCCGGGCCGCGCCGCATCCCCAGCCGGAACGCGAAGGGCACGCCGCGCCGCTCGAGCCACATGCGGGCCGCCAGCGACTGCACCATGCAATCCGCCCGGCCGGGCAGGCGGCGGCCGATGCGGGCGAGCGCCACGCGCATCCGCTCGCCGTCCTCGGGCCCGAAGCGGGCGTCCGGCGTCGCCGCCGGCGCGGGCGCGCGCAGCCGGCGCAGCAGCTCCGAGGCGGGCAGGGCGCGGTGCAGCCGCTGCGCCCGCAGCATCCACCAGAGCGCTGGAATCAGGGCGAAAACATCCCTCGCCGCGCGGCGCTTGTCAGGAGAGCTCATGCGTCAGGCGTCCGCGAGGCGTCGTCAGGTCGCCGCAGGGGCACCCCTTGAATCGCGAAAGCGCACCCAAGGGTGCGCTTCCGAAGTGTCTGGCACGGTCCCGGAGCATGGCGCGTCCGGCCGGCCTCGACGATGTCGGCAGCCCCCTGTCAGGGAAGGCTGCAGTCGATCACCGGGCTGTTGCCGCCGCACACGTCGCCCGGGACCGGGCCCGAACCGCGCGTGGCGTCTTTGACGGACAGCTTGGAAACCTTCGGCTCCAGCCAAACTTTCTTGTTCATAGGCTCACCTCGTGAGTCTGCATCACACCCACTTGCAGCATACGCACCATGGCCCCGATCGCAACGCATTTTTTGCAATGCGGTGCGGCTGTTCATCCTGTTTTAAGAGACAGTCCCAGGCGTTCCGCAAGGGCAATGTCGTCGGGCGTGGACACCGCCCCTCCGAGCAAGGCCGAGACGCTCCACCGCCCCAGGTTGCGCGCCGCCAGGGACCCGGTCAGGCGGGCGCAGGCCTCGCGCGCGGCGGGGGGCGCCGAGTCGGGCGCCGCGCAGGCCGCGGGCGCCGCGAGGCCGGCCCCGATCAGCGCGCCGGCCAGCGGGATCGTCGCCGCCAGGGGACGGCCGGCGGCCTCGGCCAGCTCGGCCAGGGTCGCGGTCTCGGCCTGCTCCAGGCGGGCCAGCATCGGGCCGTAGACCGCCCGCGACAGGGTCGCGGCGCCCAGCAGGCCCTCGGTGCGCAGGTCGCCGGATGCGGCGAGGCCGGGGGGCGCGAGGCCCCGCAGCCGCACCGCGCCGGGGTCAGGGGCCGGGCCGCCGGGCTTCACGAACAGGTCCAGGCGCGAGACGCGCCACATCATCAGGTCCGCCAGTTCGGCCGCCGACCAGGGCTCGGGGCAGGCGTCGACCTCGGCGATCTGGGCCAGCGACATGTCGAGATCGCGGGCCAGCCGCTCGGGCCGGGCGGGAAGGGGGGTCTCGAACCCGGCGGCGCGCAGCTCGCGGCCGAAGTCGCGCATCCCGCGCAGCTCGGCGGCGGGGGCGATCCAGGCCCGCTCGAACAGCGCGGGCGGGGTGTCCGACATCGCCGCCAGCGTGGCGGCCCATTTCGGGGTCTCGCGCACCAGCCGGTAGGAGGCGCCGAAGCTCTTGCGCAGCGCCTCGACCGTCCAGTCGCGCCGCGCCGCCCCCGCCAGCCCCGCCGGCGCCGCCGCCCAGCGGTTGGCGATCAGCTGGCGCAGCGCCGTCTCGGGCCGCGCGCCGGGCTGCACCGAGAAGGCGCACAGGAAGCCGCCGCCGGCCGGAACCCGGGCGCGCAGGAAGGCCAGCGTCGCGGCGCGCGCGGCCTCGTCCAGCAGGTCCCAGCCCCAGGGGGCCAGCACCAGGTCGAATTCGGGGAGAGCGCGCGCGTGAAGCTCGTCGGGGCGCGCCTCGATCAGCTGCGCCTCGAGCCCGGCCTCCGCCAGCAGGGCGCGCGCGCGGGCGGCCTGGCGGGGGTCGCCCTCGGCGCCCCAGACCTCGAGCCCGGTTCCCGCGGCCGCGGCGGCGATCGCGGCCAGCCCGACGCCGACGCCCGCCTCCAGCAGCAGCACCCGCCGGATCGGACGCAGCGCCCCGCCGGCCATCGCCGCCGCCGTCGCCGCGCCCAGCGGCGTCGCGGTCGGCGAGACGCCCCCGTAGGCCGGCCATCCCGCCCGCGGATCCTCCGCCGTCACCGCGTCATTCCGCGCAGGATTCACGTCGTTTCCCCCGTGAGTTGCAGGCCCGGCTCATGTATGACAGAGCGAGACGGCGAGACAAGGCGACGGGCCGGCCCCGGGATGGGACCCGGACCTCCGTCCGTCGACCGGACGCGTCGCGCGGGTGTGCGTGCGACAGGAACGCGTCTCTCGCCCGCGACCGGGGGGACCCGGGGACGGGGCCCGCTCCGCACGATCCGGCGCGGCGCGGGCGACATGGGGAAGCGATCGGTGGATTGCGTTCGAGATCAGGGCGCCCGGCACGGCGCCGGACGGAGGGCCGCTGCATGAGCGACGCCCTCGCCCTCGCCGCGCCCGCCGTCCGCCACCGCTTCCGCGCCTACGGCCTGGTCTACGACAGCGACCTTCCCGCCCCCTGGGCCGAGCCCGCCCCCCCCGACGCCCCCGTCGACGCCACCGTGACCCTGGGCCCCGTCCGCGGCGCCGCCAACCCCGAGCGGGTCGACGGCTCCTGGATCATCGAGAGCCCGTCGGAGGCCTATTGCGACTGGGAGGGGCTGCGCCTGCGCATCTCCGGGGGCGCGCGCATCGGGGTCGAGATCGGCCCCGGCGCCACGCCCGAGATGGCGATGGTGCAGATCGGCTACGCCGCCTCCACCGTGCTGCTGCACCAGCGGGGCGCGATGCCGCTGCATGCCGCCGGCGCGGCGGGTCCGGCGGGGGGCGCCTTGCTGCTGGGCGACTCGGGCGCGGGCAAGTCCACCTTCGCGGCGATGATGGCGCGCGAGGGCTGGGGCCTCGCCGGCGACGACACCCTCGCGCTCGACCTCGCGCCCGGGCGGCCGGTGGGGATGCACCGGGCGATGCGCACCGCGCGCCTGTTCGCCGATTCCGCCCAGGCCATGGCCGAGGCCGCCGGCGCCCCGATCCTCGCGGCCGGGCAGGGCATGGGCAAGGGCGTGCGCGCGCTGGACGATCCGGCCGACGCGCTGCCCTGGCCCGCGCCGCTGCGCGCGATCTTCAAGCTTGAATGGCTGCACCCCGCCGACGCGCCGCTGGAGCTCGAGCGGCTGGCCACGCTGCCGGCCCTGCACGCCCTGCGCGGCGCCGTCGGCCGGCCCGAGATCCCGCGCCAGATGGGCCTCGACGGCGCCTACTTCCGCCTGCTCGCCCGCGTCGCCGCCGAGGTTCCGGTCTTCGTGCTGCGCCGTCCGCGCGACTTCGCCGTCGCCGCGCCGGCCGTGCGCCTCGCCCGCCGCACGGTCGAGCGTCTCGCCGCCGGCGACGCCCCCTGATTTCCTGTCCCGCCGCGTAGCCGAAAGGAGCCCCCCCTTGAAGTCCACCGACCTGCTCAGCCGACGCGACGGCGTGCTCGAGGCCCGCGTCAGCGACGACGAACTGGTGCTGCTCGGCCCGGAGTCGGAGGAGTATTTCGGCCTCGACGCCATCGCCTCGGACGTGTGGGAGCGGCTGGAGTCGCCGATGACCCTCGGCGCGTTGATCGCAGCCCTGGCCGCCGACTACGACGCCCCGGCCGAGCGGATAGAGGCCGACCTGACCCCCGCCATCGCGGCCCTGGTCGAGGGCGGCCTGCTCGCCCGCGCCACCGCTTGAGCCGCGCCCCCGAGACCCGCTGCGTGAGCCCGCGCCGACCGGCCGCCGCCGATGACGCCCCGCGCATGAGCGCCCCCCGATGAGCGCCTCCACGCCGCCCCCGCGCGCCGCGGCCCGCGCCGCCGCGCCGCGCCCCGAGCCTCCCGCCGGGCCGATGCCGGCCGCGCGCATCTTCGGCGTCTTCGACCCGCGCGGGCGGGCCGACCGGCTGGACGCGCTGCACCGGGCGATGGCCTCGGCCTTTGCGGACGGGGGCTGGCGGGGCGCGGATCTCGACGGCGCGCAGGCCGCCTCCGACCCTGCGGCGCGGGTGCTGCGCCTGTCGGTGCGGCTGCCCGCCGGGCTGGAGGCGCCGCTGGGCGACCCCGCCG
>CAXGVP010000113.1:0-8715 GCA_964013055.1 uncultured Albimonas sp. | reverse complement strand
CGGCGGCAAGGTGGTGATCATCGACGAGTTCACCGGCCGGATGATGGACGGCCGCCGCTTCGGCGACGGCCTGCACCAGGCGCTGGAGGCCAAGGAAGGCGTCCAGATCCAGCCCGAGAACGTGACGCTCGCCTCGATCACCTTCCAGAACCTGTTCCGCCTCTACGGCAAGCTCTCGGGCATGACCGGCACCGCGATGACCGAGGCGGAGGAATTCGGCTCGATCTACGGGCTCGAGGTCGTCGAGATCCCCACCAACCTGCCCATCGCCCGCCTGGACGAGGACGACCAGGTGTTCCGCTCGGGCGACGAGAAGACGCTGGCGCTGATCGAGGCCATCGCCGACGCCCACCGCCGCGGCCAGCCGGCGCTGGTCGGCACCACCTCGATCGAGAAGTCCGAGCAGCTCTCGGCGCTGCTCTCCCAGCCCCAGGCGCTGCTGAAGACCGCCGAGGTGCTGCGCAAGTTCGCCGGCCAGACCAAGCCCAAGGAAGAGAAGCGCCGCGCCTATCTCGAGGACACGGCCGCCCATCTCGAGCAGGTCGCGAAGACCGGCAAGGGCATCCCGCACGAGGTGCTCAACGCCCGCCACCACGAGCGCGAGGCCTATATCGTCGCCAAGGGCGGCCTGCCGGGCGCGGTGACCATCGCCACCAACATGGCGGGCCGCGGCACCGACATCCAGCTTGGCGGCAACGTCGAGATGATGGCGCGCGAGCGGATCCTGGACGCTGGCGAGGAGGTCACGGACGAGCGCCTGACCCAGGTGATGGACGAGATCCGCCCCAAGGCCGAGGCCGACAAGGCCGCGGCGCTCGAGGCCGGCGGCCTGTGGGTGATCGGCACCGAGCGTCACGAGAGCCGGCGCATCGACAACCAGCTCCGCGGCCGCTCCGGCCGCCAGGGGGACCCGGGGCGGTCCTCGTTCTATCTCTCGCTCGACGACGACCTGATGCGCATCTTCGGGTCCGAGCGGATGGACAAGATGCTGAAAACGCTGGGCCTCCAGGAAGGCGAGGCGATCATCCACCCCTGGGTGAACAAGGCCATCGAGAAGGCGCAGGGCAAGGTCGAGGCGCGCAACTTCGACATCCGCAAGAACCTGCTGAAGTTCGACGACGTGATGAACGACCAGCGCAAGGCGATCTTCGCCCAGCGCCGCGAGATCATGGAGGCCGAGGAGGTCCAGGAGACCGTCCGCGACATGCGTCACGAGCATATCGACGACCTCGTCTCCGAGCACATCCCCGAGCGCGCCTATGCCGACCAGTGGGACGTCGAGGGCCTCTATGCGAAGCTCCTGCAGGACTTCGGCCGCGAGGTTCCGGTGATCGCCTGGGCCAAGGAAGAGGGCGTCGACGACGAGCACATCCGCGAGCGTCTGGTGAAGATGGCCGACGAGCAGGTGGCCGAGAAGGCCGCCGCCTTCGGCCCCGACGTGATGCGCCAGATCGAGAAGTCGGTGCTGCTGCAGACCATCGACCACCACTGGCGCGAGCATCTGGTGACGCTGGAGCACCTGCGCTCGGTGATCGGCTTCCGCGGCTATGCGCAGCGCGATCCGCTCAACGAATACAAGACCGAGGCCTTCGAGCTGTTCCAGGCCCTTCTCGGCCGCCTGCGTCGCGACGTGACCCGCCAGATCGCCTATGTGCAGGTGATGAGCCAGGACGAGGCCGCCCGCCAGCGCGCCCAGATGGCGGCCGCCGCCGACCAGCTCGCGGCCGCGGCCTCCCCCCGCCAGCCGGCCCCCGAGCCGGCCCTGGAGGGCGCCGGCGCCCCCTCGGCCGCCCCGGCGCCGGCGCCCGCACCCGCGCCGATCCAGGCCGCCGAGATCGACCCCACCGACCCCTCCACCTGGGGCCAGGTCGGCCGCAACGAGCCCTGCCCCTGCGGCTCCGGCCAGCGCTACAAGTCCTGCCACGGCAAGGTCGCCTGACGGCGCCTTGCCCCCCTGCGGGGGGGGCGCCGCGACGGCTGTTTCGCCTGTGTCTTCGCTCTCGCCCGCGGCGCGCCGCGGGCGTTTGCGCGTCTGGGCGCCGTTTTTCGCGGCCAAGGGCGGGGGAAACCTCGGGCGTGGGGCCTGGGGCGCGGCGGGCGCCAGGGACCGAGACGGCCGGCGGGGCAGGGCTTTGGCGAGCGGGCGGGTTGCGCCCTGCGGCCAGGGCAGTCTGCGGGCGGACGCGGCGCGGGTCTTGAGCGGGGGCCTGACCCGTCGCATCGCGACGGGCGGGCGATCTTCCGGGGGCGCGCGCCGCGAAGCCTTCGGCTCCGCGGGCGCGCGGGGGCGCCGCGTCGACTGCGGCGCCGGCGGGGCGGGCTCGCCCGCGGCGCGTGGCGGGCGTCGGCGACTGGGGCGGATGGGCGCCGTGGGCAGGGGGCAGGGTGAGGATAGGGGCCATGGCCTGTGGCGGGCGCCGGCTGGGCGCGTGCGGCGCCTGGCGGAGGGATGCGAGCGTGCGGCGCCCGGGGGAGGGATGCGCGCGCGCAGCGGCGGTCGGGGCTTGCGCCTGAGGGCGGCGGGGATCAGGTTGCCTGACCATTCGATCCGCCCGCATCGCGGAGCGATCCCCTCCGCCGGACCCTCCGCCATGCGCTTCCCCGCCGCCGTCACGCCGCCGCACATCGTCACCCTGATCCTGCTGACCGCGGGAACCACCGTGACGCTGAACATGTTCCTGCCCTCGCTCGCCCATATCGCCGAGCACTTCGGGGTCTCCTACGGGGCGGCCGGGTGGCTGGTGTCGGGATACCTGGGCGTCACCGCGCTGCTGCAGCTGATCATCGGGCCGCTCTCGGACCGGTTCGGGCGGCGGCCGGTGCTGCTGGTCTGCCTGTGCCTGTTCCTCGTCGCCTCGATCGGCTGCTTCACCGCGCAGAGCTTCGGAACCCTGCTGGCCTTCCGGCTGCTGCAGGGGGCGATGATCGCGGGCTCGGCCCTGTCGCCGGCCATCGTGCGCGACCTGCTGCCGCCGTCCGAGGCCGCCAGCCGCATCGGCTACATCGCCACCGCTATGGCCGTGGGGCCGATCCTGGGACCCTCGATCGGGGGGCTTCTGGACGCGGGCTTCGGGTGGCGGGCCTCCTTCGCCGTCTATGCGGTCATCGCGGTGGGGCTGATCGGACTGGTCTGGCGGGACCTGGGCGAGACCAATGCGACCCGCTCGGCCGATTTCGGCAAGCAGTTCCGCGAATACCCCGAGCTCCTGCGCTCGCGGCGCTTCTGGGGCTGCGCGCTGTGCATGGCCTTCTCGGTCGGGGGGTTCTTCGCCTTCATCGCCGGCGCGCCCCTGATCGCGCGCGAGGCGCTGGGGCTGAGCCCCGCGGGGCTGGGGATCGCGCTGGGCTCGATCACCACCGGCTTCGCCACGGGGGCCTTCGTCTCGGGCCGCTACGCGAGCCGGGTGGGGCTGACGGGGATGATGATGCTGGGGCGCTGCGCGGCGCTTGCCGGGGTCGCGGCGGGGCTGGGGCTGGCGCTGGCGGGGCATGTCTCGGTGATCTCGGTGTTCGGGGCGACGATCTTCGTGGGGCTGGGCAACGGGCTGACCATGCCGTCGGCCAACGCCGGCGCGGTCTCGGTCCGGCCGCGGCTGGCGGGCAGCGCGGCGGGGCTGGCGGGGGCGCTGAACGTCGGCGGTGGGGCGGCGATCACGGCGGGGGTCACCGCGGTGATCTCGCGCGATCCGCGGGTCTCGGTGCTGCTGGGGCTGATGCTGGTCCTGTGCCTCGCCGGCCTCGCGGCCGCCGTCTACGTGCGCCAGGTCGACCGGCGCGAGGCGGCGGCGGGCGGCCATGCGCTGGGGATGAGCGGCCGTCCCGGTTGACCGGCGCGCCGCGCGGCGCGATCCTGTCCGCCAGGAGGCGCCCATGACCGTCCTGCGCATCGTCCCCAACCTCGCCCATCCCGACCCGGCGGCCTGCCGCGCCTTCTGGCACGACCTGCTGGGGCTGGAGCCGGCGATGGACCTGGGCTGGATCCTCACCTGGTCGCCGCCGGTCAGCCACCTCGACGAGCCCGAGCAGCGCCCGCAGCTCTCGGTGATGTCCCAGGGCGGCGGCGGCGCCCCGGTCCCGGACCTGTCGATCGAGGTCGTGGACGTCGACGCGATCCACGCGAGGGCTCTGGAGATGGGCCTCGCGATCGAGCGCCCCCTGGCCGACGAGCCCTGGGGCGTGCGCCGCTTCTTCCTGCGCGAGCCGGGCGGGCGGCTGGTGAACATCCTCTCGCATTCGCCCGACCCCCTCCCGCAACCGTGAGGGGTCGGCGCGACGCTACGGTCGCCTGACCGTTGACGGCCGCGCCCGGCCGCGCCCATTCTGGCGACGGCCAGATAAGGCCCGGGCGCCGGTCCCCACGGCGCACCGTCTTCGGGAGGACCGACCATGACCCCAGACAGACTGCGCTTCGGCGTATTCCTCGCCCCGTTCCACAAGCCGGGCGTGAACCCCACGCTGGCCCTGCAGAACGACCTCGAGCTGATGCAGTGGCTCGACCGCTGCGGCTATGACGAGGCCTGGATCGGCGAGCATCACTCCGCCGGTTCCGAGATCATCGCCAGCCCCGAGATCTTCATCGCCGCCGCCGCCGAGCGCACCCGCCACATCCGGCTGGGCACGGGCGTGACCTCGCTGAGCTACCACAACCCGCTGTGGGTGGCCGAGCGGATGGTGCAGCTCGACCACATGACCCGCGGGCGGGTGATGTTCGGGGCGGGGCCGGGCGCGCTGCCGACGGACGCCAAGATGATCGGCATCGACCCCGCGCAGACCCGCGGCCTGCTGGAGGACAGCCTGGGCGTGATCATGAAGCTGCTCGAGAGCGAGGAGCCGGTCACCTTCGAGAACGACCGCTGGGACCTGCGCGAGGCGCGGCTGCACCTGCGGCCCTATTCCAACTTCGACGTCTGCGCGGCGGCGGTGGCCTCGCCTGCCGGGCCGCGGCTGGCGGGGCGGCACGGGATCGGGCTCCTGTCGATCGGGGCGACCTCGGCCGCGGGTTTCGACGCGCTGGCGCTGCACTGGGACGTGATGGAGGCCGAGGCCGCGGCCCACGGCAAGACCGTCGACCGATCCAAGTGGCGGCTGGTGGGGTTGGTGCACATCGCCGAGACCGAGGAGCAGGCCAAGAAGGACGTCGCCTACGGGATGGAGCAGTGGTTCCACTACTTCCAGGCGGTCGCGGCCTTCCCGCAGATGGCGGTGCCGGGCGACAACCTCGACGAGATGATCGCCTTCATCAACGAAAGCGGCTTCGGCGCCATCGGCACGCCGGACATGGCGGTGGCCCAGATCGACCGGCTGATGAAGCAGTCGAACGGCGGCTTCGGCGCCTACCTGATGCTGGCGCACAACTGGGCGAACCCGGAGGCCACCAGGAAGAGCTACGAGCTGATCGCCCGCCACGTCATGCCCCACTTCCAGGGCCACTACCTGCCCACGCTCGACAGCGCCGCGCGCGCCGAGAAGCTGCGCCCCGAGCTGGCGGCCAAGCACGAGCAGGCGGTCGAGGACATGAAGGCCCGCTACGAGGCCGAGGTGGCCGGCCGCGCCCGCGCCCCCGAAGGCGTCGACGCCGGCTGAAGCGCTCGACGGCTCGCCCGTCCCCGGAGCCTCCCGGCCGCCCATGGGCGGCCGGACCGCAGGGGGCGGGCCCGCCCCCCCGGGCAGGCATCCGCCAGAACGGACGCGGCGCCCCCGCGGCCCTGATGGCGGCGAGGCCCGTTTCCCCGCGCCGCGCCGCGCCGCGCCGCGCCGCGATCCGCCGAGGGGGCGGCGCGCCCTTCGGGCGCGGCCGGCGGGGAGGAGGCGCCCTGCGGGCGGGCTTTTCCCCGGATCGACCGCCACGCCCATGCCCGGCGACGGGGCAGGGGGCGGCGCCCGCCCGCTCCGCCGCCGGGACGCTCAGAACAGCAGATGCGTCTCGTCGAAATCGTCCATCGAGGTCTTCTTGAAGACCAGCGCGTCGCTCGCCTTGCCGTAGTCCACGACGACGTTGCGGCCCTGCTGCGAGATCTCCACGTCCTCCAGGCCGCTGACGCCCCGGCCGAAGACGACGAAGTCCTCTTCGAAGTCGAACTTCAGGATCACGTCCCGGCCGTCGCCCTTCTTCACGAACAGGAAGTCGCCGCCCTCGCCGGGGTTGACCTTGTCGTCGCCCTTGCCGGCGGTGATGTTGTCCGAGCCCTTGCCGCCGATCAGCACGTTGTCGAACTTGTTGCCCTGGATCCCGTTGCCCAGCGTGTTGCCCACGCCGCGGGCGTCGCCGGCCTTGTTGGTCAGGGTCAGGTGCTCGACATGCTCGCCCAGCTGGAAGGAGCGCGCGGCGATCACCGTGTCCGAGCCCTCGCCCGCGACCTCCACCACCGCGTCGCCGGCGTCGTCCACCCAGTAGCGGTCGTTGCCGTCGCCGCCGCGCATGTCGTCGGCGCCCTTGCCGCCCCACAGCTTGTCGTCGCCCAGGCCGCCGCCGCCGAAGATCAGGTCGTCGCCGCTGCCGCCGTACATCGAATCGTCGCCGGTCCCCCCGTCGATCGTGTCGTGGCCGCCGCCCGAGAAGATCACGTCGTCGCCGTCGTCGGTGAAGAACTCCGGCGAGACGGTCTCGCCCGGATCGAACGTGCCGCTGGAGGGCTTGTCGCCGTAGCCGCCGAACATCGTGTCGTCGCCGTCGTAGCCCACCAGCCGGTCGGCATGGGCCGAGCCGTGGAACAGGTCGTCGCCGCTCCACAGCGTCTCCTGGAAGAACAGCCAGTCGGCCGGGAACAGCGTGGTCAGCGCGATCGAGATCTGGCTGACCGACACGTCCTGCGTGTTGCCGCCGTCGAAGTCGACGTTGATCGTGTTCACCGTGCCGCCGGTGGGCACGCGCTCGCCCCCCGAGAACCGGGTGCTGAAGCCCGAGCCCTCGTACCAGCCATGGCCGCCCTCGTTGAACGCCGTGGCGAACTGGAACCGGTTGCCGTCGAACACCCCGTTGCTGTTGGGCCCGACATTGACGAACTGCACGCCGTCGCTCTTGGGTGAATTGTCGATCCCGTAACCGGAGTGCTGGGCGTAGAGTTTGGCCATGATCTCTCCCCTGGGCTCGCGGCGCGAGTCCAGTATCTGTTGTTTGTTGGGGCGAAGACTCCCTTTCCATTTCATGAACGAGATTTCAGATTTTAGCCACAATTAAATTTGAATAGGAGATTGGTGGCGCAGAAGGCCCGAAGTTTGTCCGAGGAATATTTCAGACGTTATTGCGCTGTTTCAGTCGCTTACGCGACGGAAATTGCGACGGGGCAGGCGACGGCGGCGCGCAGGAGGAAAATGAACGCGAAAGGGCCGGTCGCGGTGGACCGGCCCCTGCAAGGCGTCTGAGGCTGCGGCGCCGGGCGGCGCGCGCGGCTTACTGGTTGGCTTCGCGGATCTGCTCGGCCTTGGCCTTGTCGTAGCTGACGCCGTTCTGCTCGAACAGCTGGTCGAGCTCGCCCGACAGCGTCATCTCGGTGATGATGTCGCAGCCGCCCACGAACTCGCCCTTCACATAGAGCTGGGGGATCGTCGGCCAGTCGGAGAAGTCCTTGATCCCCTGGCGCACGGCGTCGTCGGCCAGCACGTTCACGTCCTTGAAGTCCACCTCCATGAAGTTCAGCACGCCGGCCACGCGCGCGGAGAACCCGCACTGCGGCATCGACTTGGTGCCCTTCATGAACAGGACCACGTCGTTGGCCTTGATGTCGGCCTCGATCGTGGCGAAGGCGGGATTGGTCGCGGTCTCAGTCATTCGCGTCCTCCTCGGGGGACGGGGCGGGAACTGTCGGTCAGTCCGGCGCCCGGGTTGTCAGCGCGAGGGCGTGCAGCTCGCCCCCCATACGGCCCTTCAGCGCGGCGTAGACGGCCCGCTGCTGCTGGACCCGGTTCATGTTCCTGAACTCCGGGGCGATCACCGTCGCGGCGTAGTGGTCCCCGTCGCCGGCGAGGTCGTTGATCTCGATCGTGGCGTCCGGGAACGCCTCCTTGATCAGGCGCTCGATCTCGCTCGATTCCATGGGCATCGGGTGGGCTCCGGGTTGGTGGCCGTTCCAGCCTGAAATAAAGCGCGCGGCCCTTGCCTGCAAGGACCGCGCCCCAAGAGAGCGGCTCAGCCCTCGCCCATCATGCGCGCGAAGCCGCCGGAATGGGCGTCGCGCAGCGCGTCCAGCGGGACCGCGCGGCCCCCCAGGATCACCGCGTCGCCCTCCATCGTGCCGACCTGGCGGGCGGGGACGCCGGCCTTGGCGGCCGCGTCCAGCGTCGCCATCGCCGACTGGGCGGGGCAGGCGACCAGGTAGCGGGCCTGGTCCTCGCCGAAGAACCACGGCCCCGGGCTCAGGCCCTCGGGCGCGCCGGAGATCGCGGCCCCGCAGCCCGAGGCCAGCGCCATCTCCGCCGCCGCCACCGCCAGGCCGCCGTCCGAGAGGTCGTGGGCGGCGCTGAGCAGGGCCTGGGCCTTGAGGGCGCGCACCAGCTCGCCCGCGGCGCGCTCGGCGGCCAGATCCACCGGCGGCGGCGGGCCTTCCTCGCGCCCGTGCAGCTCGTAGAGCCAGGCGGAGCGGTCGAGCCAGCCCGCGGTCTCGCCCAGCAGGATCAGCACGTCGCCGCGCCGGCCCGCCATCGGGATCGCCTGCGAGAGGTCCTCGAGCAGGCCCACCGCGGCGATGGTGGGGGTGGGCTGGATCGCCTGCCCATCGG
>CAXGVP010000112.1:0-8725 GCA_964013055.1 uncultured Albimonas sp. | reverse complement strand
CCGCCGGCAGACAGCGGGCGCGGGGCCCGCCGGCAGACAGCGTGCGCGGGGCCCGCCGGCAGACAGCGGGCGCGGGGCCCGCCGGGGGATCAGTTCTGCGGCAGGTAGATGTCGACGGCCAGGATCTCGACCGGCTGCTCGCCGATGGTCCACCAGTGGGTCTTCGTGTGGTCGGCGGGAATCACGTCGCCGGCGCGGTAGACGGTGGTCGTGCCGTCGTCGAGATGCTCGGTCGCCTCCCCCGACAGCACGTATTCGATCGACGGACGCTCGGCGTGGGAGTGGCGGGCGACCACGCCGCCGGGCTCGACCCGCAGCAGGCGGGTGCGCAGGATGCGGCCGCCGGTCTCGGCGAACTCGGGGGCCAGCGGCATCTCGTGCAGCAGCTTGCCCGACAGGCCCTGGTTCGTCGTCGGCGGCTCCTGGGCGAGCGCCGGCAGGCTCGGCAGGGTCAGGCAGAGGGCCAGCGCCAGCGTGGCGCGCGGGGCGGCGGGGAACATTCGGTCGGGCTCCTGTCGCTCGGGCGCCGGGGCGGGGGCCCCGGGCGGATCGAGGCCAGGATGCGCAAGGCCGCGTGACCGGATCGTGACCGGCCGGCCGCGATCAGCCGCCCAGCAGGCAGTCGCGGAAGGCCACCCCGGCGGAGCTGAGCGGGGGCACGGGCACCCGGTCGGAATCGTTCTGCAGGATCGCGATCTCGCTGCCGCCGCTCTGGGCCGCGACCAGCTGCACGATCTCGATCGTCGAGTCCTCGGAGTGCCAGAGCCGCTTGGAGACCAGCGCGTCATAGCCCAGGTCGCGGAAATCCTTCAGGCCCATCGGCTCGAAGGCGTAGAACACCGGCGAGGCGACGCCCTGCGCCGGCGGGCCCAGGTACTGGCGGTCGATCGAGGCGTCGTAGGCCCCGCACCAGGTCTCGCGGTCGACGGCCGCGATCTCGCGCGAGAAGGCGGCCTCCTGGGTCTGCTCGGCGCGCCACGCTTCGGTGTACTCGCAACCCGCCGCCAGCAGGGCGACGGGCAGGGCGGCGAGCGCGGCGATCCGGTTCAATTGAAGACCCCCTGCCAGTCGCCGAGCGTGGCGACGACGTAGATGACGAGCACGGCGGCCAGCGCGTGGATCAGCCCGTAGCGCAGGCGGTCGGCGGTCCCGCCGCCGGCGCGGCGGGCGCGGACCCAGCCCAGGGCGAAGAAGGCGACGAAGGCGATCAGCAGGATCATCGGCGATACTGGATGAAGGGAGACTTGGTGGCGACCTGGTCGTAGAGCATCCGGCCCTTGTAGTTGAATTCCTGCGTCATCCAGTAGACGGCGGGCGTGCCGGCGGCGTCGGCCGCGGCATAGACCGCCTGGATCAGCTGCCGGCCCACGCCGCCGCCGCGCACGTCGGGGTCGACGAACAGGTCCTGGAGGTAGACCACGTCCTCCTCCCGCCAGTTGTGGCGGTGGAAGATGTAGTGGACCAGGCCCATCAGGCCCTTGCCGTCGGGGCGCTCCGCCACCAGGGCGTTCATGTCGGGATGCTCGGCCGACAGGTTGCGCGCGAAGGCCGAGGCGTAGACCGCTTCGGGGACCGTCGTCTCGTAGAACGCGAGATAGAGGGTCCACAGGCGGCGCCATTCGGCCTCGTCGGCCGGGGAGAGGGGGCGGATCACGATGCTCATGGTTCGGGTTTTGGCGCGTCCGGCGGCGCGGGGCAAGCGTCCGCGCGTCGCGACGCCGCCCTTCCGCCCGCGTCAGATGCGCCCCTCGAGCGCGGCGCGGAAGTCCAGGTGCCCGGGGATCGTGGTGTTGAGGTGGTGGGAGCATCGCGGCGCCCGCCGGCGCGGCGTGCCGGGGACCGAGTTCATCCAGCCCAGCAGGTCGAGGTCGCCCAGGTATTGCGCCACGTCCGAGAGCTGCGAGGGCAGGGGGACCACCGCGCCCAGCGTGCGGATCGAGGCGTCGCGCAGGCGCTCGAAGCTCTCGGCGTCGTGCTGCCACAGGCTCTGCACGGC
Organism: uncultured Albimonas sp.; assembly: GCA_964013055.1. GTDB lineage: Bacteria > Pseudomonadota > Alphaproteobacteria > Rhodobacterales > Rhodobacteraceae > Albimonas. Next base: position 6,729 of record CAXGVP010000112.1, on the reverse strand, counting down.
GAAGCCCAGCGTCAGTGCGCCCTTGGAGTGGCCGACCAGGCTGCGGATCTCGCGCGCCGGGTCGCGCAGGACCTTGAGCAGGGCGGCGGCGTCGAAGGCGCCGGGGGGCGCGTGGATCTCGGTCGGCCCGCCGCGGGTCATCGCCAGGGCGGCCGCGGCCTCGGCGGGCGAGGCATGGGCGCGCGCCCGGGCGAGAGCGCGGTTCATCGGGCCGAACCAGAACCAGCCCCCCAGCGCCTCGCCGATCATGTCCTCGAGCCCGTAGCCCGCCACGATCGCCCCCACCGGCGCGTCGAGGTGGTTGGCCAGCGTGCGCGCCAGCGCCGCGCCGCCGATGTCGGACGACCCGACCCCCGCCAGCGCGAAATGCTTCAGCAGGTCGCCGGGCGCGGTGCGGAAGCTCTCGAATTCGTCGTGCTTCTTGAGCTGGATCCCCTTCGCCTCGCGGTTGGGCAGCACCACGATGACCGCGCCCTCGGCGTTGGTCTCGCCCGCCAGCAGGGCGCGCTCCTGCGAACTGAGCCCCTCGACGTCGTAGAAGGCCCAGTCGAGGATCGCGTTGCGGGCGGCGAGAGGGGCGGCGGCGGCGAGGCCGGCGGCCGGGAACCCGAACATGGCGGCTCCTGTCCTGATCTGGAAATCGCGTGTCCGCGCATCCTGCCGCAGCGTCAGACAATCCCCGATGAACGGACGTTGCAGCCGCCGTCTGACGCCACGATACGTTCACAAACCTGTACGGTCGTGGTTGACGCCATGAGTGCATGGCGCGCAAGTGATTGTTGTCCTTGGCTTACCGGCTCTCACGCGAGCCTCCGTTTTCAGGAGCGTCCCGATGTCCCCCGCCCAGACCCGGCTCCGGTCGGCGATTCCCCCCGTCCTCTGCGCGGTCGCCGCGCTCGGCCTCGCGCCCGCCGCCCAGGCGCTGACCGTCGTCGACATCGCCGCCAGTCATACGAACTCGCTTCGGGCCCCGACCGGATACACCTACAACGACAACCGGCTCCGCGTTTACGACGACGGCTCGGGGGAGTACGCGATCGAGGGCTGGCTGCAGTTCGATCTCTCCGCGATCCCCGACGCCGCGACGATCTCGGCGCTGACGCTGACCCTGACCGCGGCCGGCGGGGCGAACGATCCCGCCTTCTACGTCGGCTGGAACGCGGATGACGACTGGGGCCCTGCGGCGCCGACGGTGTCGTCCTCCACCGCGGTCTCGGAGGTCTCCACCGCCGCCCAGCCCGGGGCGCGGCAGACCCTCGCCCTGTCGCTCGACCCCACGGCCTTCGACGTCGTGGGCGATCTTGCGGACGACGCGATGACCCTGACGCTGGTGATGACCGACCTGTCGTCCTACGCCTATCGCTACTTCTACGGGGCCGAGGGCGTCGCGGAAGGCGAGGGCCCGACGTCCTCGGGCGACTATCTCGGCTATGTCCCGACCCTGAGCGTCTCCTACGAGGCCTCCGCCGTGCCGCTGCCCGCCGCCGCGCCGTTGCTGGCCGCGGGGCTGGGGGCGCTGGCCTGGGCCGGGCGTCGCCGTCGGGGCTGAGGCGCGCCGGGCGGAACGAAGAAGGCCCCGGACGCGGTCCGGGGCCTTTTTTCGGTCCGCGAAAGACGCGATCAGCGCTCGCGGCGCGCCATGAAGGCCAGCCGCTCGAACAGGTGCACGTCCTGCTCGTTCTTCAGCAGCGCGCCGTGCAGGCGGGGCAGGGCGTCGGTGGGGCTCTGGCGCAGGTCCGTCGCGTCCAGGTCGTCGGCCATCAGCAGCTTCAGCCAGTCCAGCACCTCGGAGGTCGAGGGCTTCTTCTTCAGGCCGGGCGTGTCGCGGATGTCGTAGAACTGGGTCAGGGCGCCCCGCAGCAGGCTCTGCTTGATGTCGGGGAAGTGGACCTTGACGATCTCCGACATGGTCTCGGAGTCGGGGAACTGGATGTAGTGGAAGAAGCAGCGGCGCAGGAAGGCGTCGGGCAGCTCCTTCTCGTTGTTCGAGGTGATCAGCACGATCGGCCGGATCTTGGCGCGCACCAGCTCGCCGGTCTCGTAGACGTAGAATTCCATCCGGTCGAGCTCCTGGAGGAGGTCGTTGGGGAATTCGATGTCGGCCTTGTCGATCTCGTCGATCAGCAGCACGACCTTCTGCTCGGCGTCGAACGCCTCCCAGAGCTTGCCCTGCTTGATGTAGTTGCGCACGTCGCGCACCCGCTCGTCGCCGAGCTGGCTGTCGCGCAGGCGGCTGACCGCGTCGTATTCGTAGAGGCCCTGCTGGGCCTTGGTGGTGGACTTGATGTTCCACTCGATGATCGGCAGGTCGAGCGCGGAGGCCACCTGCCTCGCCAGCTCCGTCTTGCCGGTGCCGGGCTCGCCCTTGACCAGCAGCGGGCGCTCCAGCGTGATGGCGGCGTTCACCGCGATCTTCAGGTCCTCGGTGGCGACGTAGTCGCGCGTGCCTTCGAACTTCATGGGCCTCGGCCGCTCCCCGGTGCGTTTCTCCTGCGTCCCCTGTCGCCGCCTGTGTTCCGTCTGGCGGTCGGGACGCCTCGCGGAATTGGTGACACATACGGACGGGTATGGGCAAGGGCGAGCCGCGCCCCTGTCGTGCGGCAGGTCATCGGTGGGCGCCAATCGCCACGGGCGCCGCCGAACTGTGCGTGAACCCGCGCCAGGGCGCCCAGGAAACAGGCAAAGGCCGTCAGGACTTTCCTTAACGAACCTTTCGCGTGACTTAATCGTGACCGGGGTCTATACGAAGCCGCGGCGACGCGAGGAGCTCGGCGCGACAGGCCCTCCGACGAACGCGGCGGCGCGTTCAACCTGGAGGCCGCCGGCTCCTGAACGGCTCGCCGCGGGGTGGCAAGACGTGCATCGAGGTGCCTGGCGATGAAGTCCGAAATCGTGCTTGAGGCCGAATATTTCCCGTCCGAGGACGAACCTTTCATGAACCCTCGGCAGCGGGAATACTTCCGCCGCAAACTGACCGACTGGAAAGAAAGCATCCTGGCCGAAAGCCGCAGCACCCTCGAGGGGCTGCAGGAAAGCGGCCAGTCCGTTCCCGACCTGGCCGACCGCGCCTCCGCCGAGACCGACCGCAGCCTTGAGCTGCGCACCCGGGACCGGCAGCGCAAGCTGATCTCCAAGATCGATGCGGCCCTGCGCCGGATCGAGGACGGCTCCTACGGCTACTGCAACGTGACCGGCGACCCGATCAGCCTCAAGCGGCTGGACGCGCGCCCGATCGCGACCCTGAGCCTCGCGGCCCAGGAAATGCATGAGCGCCGCGAGAAAGTGTATCGCGACGACTGAATTCCCCCGCGTCGCAGCGCGAGCGGGAGATCAGGGGCCGGCCCGGCGACGGGCCGGCCCTTCGCGTTGCGCGCCATCCTGGCGGCACGGACGGCGACGAATCGATTCGGGCCCGCAGGCCCGCGAGGCGATGACGTAACGTCATATTATAGATGCGGGCGCCGCGATGTGAAAAGCGAAACCGTGCCATGGCGGCACACCCCTGCGCCCCTCGCTCCGGCTCCGGCGCGTTGACAGGGCAGGGGCGGGCGCGTTAGCTCGGTCGCATCCGTCGGGGCGTCCCAGAGCAGGGGCTGAGAGGCGCGTAAGCGCGCCGACCCGTCGAACCTGATCCGGGTCATGCCGGCGAAGGGAAACGGATCGCGCGCGGGGCCCGGGGCCCTTCGCGTCCGCCTTCCCCCTCTCGTCGGTCCCTCCCGGTCCTGCAATCGCGCCGATCCCCGGCGCCTGGACGAGGCCCGACATGCTCCGATCCTCCGCGATTTCCGCCCTCGCCGCGCTGGCGCTCTCGGCCGCCCCCGCCGTGGCGCAGGAGAAGCTGACCCTGATGCTGGACTGGTTCGTGAACCCCGATCACGGGCCGATCGTGGTGGCGCAGGAAAAGGGCTGGTTCGCGGAGGCGGGGCTGGAGGTCGAGATCGTCGCCCCCGCCGATCCCGCCGACCCGCCCAAGATGACCGCCGCCGGCCGCGCCGACATCGGCGTCGGCTACCAGCCCCAGCTGCACCTGCAGGTCCACGAGGGCCTGCCGCTGATCCGCGTCGGCACGCTGGTGGCGACGCCGCTCAACTGCCTGCTGGTGATGGCCGACGGGCCGGTGCAGACGGTCGCCGACCTCAAGGGCCGCAAGATCGGCTACTCGGTCGCGGGCGTCGAGGAGGCGCTGCTGACCGCGGTGCTGGGCAAGGCGGGCCTGACGCTCGACGACGTCGAGCTGGTCAACGTGAACTGGTCGCTGTCGCCCGCCGTGATGTCCGGCCAGGTCGACGCCGTCATCGGCGCCTTCCGCAATTTCGAGCTCAACCAGATGGAGATCGAGGGCCGCCCCGGCCGCTGCTTCTACCTCGAGGAGGAGGGGCTGCCCGCCTATGACGAGCTGATCTTCCTCGCCAACCCCGAGACCATGGACCGCGAGGTGATCGCGAAATTCCTGCACGCGGTCGAGCGGGGGACGCAGTTCATCGTCAATCACCCGCAGGAAAGCTGGGAGATCTTCGCCGGCGCCTCGCCCGAGCTGCAGGACGAGCTGAACGAACGCGCCTGGGTCGACACCGTTCCCCGCTTCGCCCTGCGCCCCGCCGCCTTCTCCGCCGGCCGCTGGGCGACGTTCGAGGCCTGGCTCGCCGAGGCCGGGCTGGTGGACGAGGCCTGGCCCGTCTCCCGCTTCGCCGTCGACGTCACCGCCGCGCCGGCCGAGTAGGTGCCCCCCGGCCTGCGCCTGACCGGCCGGCTGGACCTGGCCCCCGCCGAGGGGCCGGGCCTGCCGCCCCTGTCGCTCACGGCCCCCGCCGGCCGCTGGACCTGTCTTCTCGGCCCCTCGGGCGTGGGCAAGTCCACGGTCCTGCGGCTGCTGGCGGGGCTGCCGACGGGCGTGGGATTCGAGGGGCAGGCCGGCGACCTGGACGGCGGCGACCTCTCCGGCCGGGTGGCCTGGATGGCGCAGTCGGACCTGCTGCTGCCCTGGCTGAGCGTGACCGAGAACGTGATGCTCGGCGCCCGCCTGCGCCGCCAGCGCCCCGACCGGGCCAGGGCCCGTGAGATGATCGAGGCCGTCGGCCTCGGCCCCCATCGCGCGAAAACCCCCTCGGAGCTCTCGGGCGGCATGCGCCAGCGCGCCGCGCTCGCGCGCCTGCTGATGGAGGACCGCCCCGTCGCCCTGCTGGACGAGCCCTTCGGCGCCCTCGACGTGCGCACCCGCGCCGAGATGCAGGCGCTGGCCTTCCGGGTGCTGGCCGGCCGCACGGTGCTGCTGGTCACCCACGACGCGCACGAGGCCGCGCGGCTGGGCCACCACATCCTGCTGCTGACCGAAGCCGGCCTGACCGAGGTCGAGCCCCCGGCCGGCGAGCCGATCCGCGACCCTGCGGGCGCCGCGGTGCTCGAGGCGCAGGCCCGCCTCACCCGCCGCCTTCTGGAGCCGGACGCATGAGGGGCGGCTCCGCCACGGGCGGCCTGATGGCGGCCGCGGTGCTGCTGGCGATCTGGCAGGGGCTGGTCTGGGCGACGGGGGCCGCGCCCTTCATCCTGCCCTCGCCGCTGCGGGTGGCGCAGGCGCTGTGGACCAGCCGCGCGCTGATTGCAGAGCACGGCCTGATCACGCTCGCCGAGGTGCTGGCGGGCCTCGCGCTGGGCGCGATCCTGGGCGCGGGCACCGCGATCCAGCTGGCGCTGTCGCCGCTGTCGCGTCGGCTGCTGCTGCCGGCTTTGGTGTTCATGCAGGCGGTGCCGGTCTTCGCGCTGGCCCCGATCCTGACGCTGTGGCTGGGCTATGGCATCGGCTCGAAGATCCTGATGACGGTGCTGATCATCTACTTCCCCGTCACCTCCGCCTTCTACGACGGGCTGCGCCGCACCGATCCCGCGCTGCTCGACCTCTCGGCCGTCATGGGCGGCTCGCGCTGGACGGAGCTGTGGCGGCTGCGGGTTCCCGCGGCGCTGCCCGACCTCGCCTCCGGCCTGCGGCTGGCGGCGGTCTATGCGCCCATCGGCGCGGTGATCGGCGAATGGGTGGGCGCCTCGAAGGGGCTGGGCTACCTGATGCTGCTGGCCAACGGGCGGGCCAAGACCGACCTGATGTTCGCCGCGCTCTTCGTGCTCGCGCTCGGGGCGGTGGCGCTCTACGTCGTGCTGGGCATCGCCGCGCGTCGCCTGGAACGCTGGAGCCGGACGGGGCGCTGATCGGCGCCAGAGCCTTCCAGAGGATTCCAAACGTTCCAAAGATGCCAAGGGCTTGGCGATTGCCGATCCCGGCGCCGGTCCATAGGGTCGCCGAAACGTCCCGCCCGCCGCGCGCCGCTCTCGTCGCCGCGCCGGCCGGGATGTCCGGGGGGAGTGGAACGCGCGTCGTGGGGATGCGCGGCGCGCCCCGGTTCTTGGGGAACCGACCGAATGAACCGACTGCTGACCGGGGCGGCCGCCCTGTGCTGCCTCCTCGCCGGACCGGCCGCGGCGCTGACCTACGAGGTGTCCCTTCCCACGCTGGTCGGAGGGCCCGAGCGGATCGCGGTGACCGGCACGATCACCACCGACGGCACGCTGGGCGAGATCGACCAGGACTCGATCACCGACTGGTCGCTCAGCTTCGTGGGCGTCGACGGGCTGAACGAGACGATGACCCCGACCGACTCGGCCTGGGGCGAGGCCTATCTCTTCGCCTGGGGCCTGCTGGCGACGCCGGATGCGCTGTATCTCTCCGACGCGCTCTCGCCG
>CAXGVP010000111.1:0-8734 GCA_964013055.1 uncultured Albimonas sp. | reverse complement strand
AGAAGATGCACTCGGGAGCATCATCGACACAGAGCGCGACCCCGCCCGCTACCGGGCCGTGGGCGACGAGTTCGTGCGCGAGCCCAAGTGCGAGCCCTGCGGCACGGTCGCCGTGTTGCGAGATGTCAGCGGCAACCTGTGGGACCTCACCGGCCCGCCGCAGACCGCCTGACGCGCTCCCCGCGCGCCGCCCGGCCCCACCGCCGGCAAGAGGCCCCGGGTCAAGCCCGGGGGGCCCCCGGCCGGCCCCGCAGCGCCCGCCTGGCCGCGTCGCCCCCCGGCCCGCGCCAGGCGCCCCTCGACGCCCGCCCCCCTCGCAGACGCCGGAGGTTCGCGCGAAGGCCGCGCGCCTCCGCCCTTGCGGAGGCGTCCGCGCCCTGCGCGGACCCTGCGGGGAACCCGCAGGCGCGGCCGGGCCCGCCACGAGCGCCGGCGACGCCTGCCCTGGGGAGACTCAGCCGGCTGCGGGGCGCATCAGCCGGCGGCGGGCGGCGGGGACCCGGCTGATCTCGACGCCGGTGAACACATGCAGCGTGTTCAGGTCCCGGTCGATCACCGCGTGATCCGACACCCACCCCCCCAGGAGAAGATACGACCGCAGCAGCGGCGGCATCCGGCGCATCGCCAGCTTCATGTCCGGCCGCGTCAGCCGCCACTTGGCCGCGAAGCGGAAGATCGCCGGCGCCTTGGGCCGCGGCAGCCAGCGCCGCGGCGCCAGGTGCTTCTCCTTGAGGTAGGCGAAGGCGTCCATGTAGGCCTCGGCGTCCACCCCCTCGAAGCTGGAGCAGCCGAACAGCAGCTCCACCCCCTCCGCCTCGACATAGGCGGTCATCGCCGACCAGGCCGCGCGGATCACGTCCGGATCGCGCACGCCCGGCGCCATGCAGAAGCGCCCCATCTCCACCATCGGGCCGGCGAAGTCGTGCAGCGACGACAGCTCGTAGTACTGCGCCGCGTAGCTGCGCCCGATCTCAGCCCCGCTCGCCAGCGGCAACATCCGGAAGCAGCAGACCAGCTCGCCCTCCGCCGTCTCGACCAGCGCATGCAGGCACTGCGCGTCGAACCCGTCCCGGTCCAGGCCCTCGGCCCGGTCCCCGGTCAGGGCCGCGCCGGGGCGGGCGGCGATGAAGGCCCGGAAGCGGAGCCGCTGGGCGGCCTCCACGTCCCGGGGCTCGCGCGACAGGCGCACCGTGTAACGTCCGCGAGAGAACACGCGCATCGACCCCTCCACAGCAAGGCGACCTCGTCCTAGATAGGAGCGCAGCGATGACATGCGCATGACGCCCCCCTCAGGTGCGGCGAAACTGTCGCAGGGAAGGAACACCATGACCGACAAGGTGATCAAGTCCGACGCCGAATGGCGCGCCCAGCTCGACCCGCTGACCTACAAGGTCACCCGCGAGAAGGGCACCGAGCGCCCCGGCGCCCACCCCGGCTTCCCCAAGGGCCCCGGCGCCTATCTGTGCGTGTGCTGCGGCGCCCCCCTCTTCGACGCCGAGACCAAGTACGAGAGCGGCTCCGGCTGGCCCAGCTTCTGGGCGCCGATCGACCAGGAGGCGGTGGAGCTGCACGAGGACCGCAGCCATTTCATGCGCCGCACCGAGGTCACCTGCGCCAGATGCGACGCCCACCTCGGCCACGTCTTTCCGGACGGGCCGCAGCCCACGGGCCTGCGCTACTGCATGAACGGCGTCTCGATGACCTTCGAGCCGGAGGAGTGACCCTCCGCGCCCGGCCGCCCCGCACACGGACGTCCCGCACGCAGCCGCCCCTTGCGCGGTCCCGGGCGGGCTAGCGGCTCAGCTCGACCGACTTGCCGTCGTTCGAGGTCAGGCAGCGCCAGGTCGCGCCGTCGCCGTCGGTCATGGTGATCAGGCTGTTGGCCTCGGAGAACTCGGCCCCGGTGATCTCGATGCCGCCGCGGCCGACCTCGCGGCGCAGGGCCTGGCGGCAGGCCTGGCGCTGGACCTTCATCTCGGGGCCGCCGCCGGCGGCCGCGGGCGTGACCGCGGTCAGCTGCTCGAGCTTGCCGTCGTCGCCGGCATAGCAGTCCCACTCCCCGCCCTTGGCGTCTTCGAGGTGCACGTACCAGTCGGCGCCCATCCTGTCGGCGCTCAGCACCTGGCCGCCGCCGCCTCCGGCCTGTGCGCGCACGCCGTCGATGCAGGCGTCCACGGCGTCCTGCTCGCCGGCCTGCGCGGCCCCGGCGATCCCCGCGGCGAAGGCGAGGGCGATTGCGATGCGGATCATGGGCGACTCCGGTCCCGACCTGAAACAGACGGGAACATTTGACCCAGCGTCAGGCCGGAAATCAAGCGCCTCGCCCCGGCCGGCCAGGGCGGGGGGGGCCGGGCCGCGCCGCCGGTCAGGCGGCGCGGCCGGCGATCACCAGTTGTCCTTGAACCAGCGCACCGTCCGGCGCAGGCGGGTGCCGCCGGAGAGGCCGGCGGGCTCCTCGAAGTCCCAGAACTCGTCGTGGGGCCGCACCGCGTAGGCAGCCAGCCCGACGGCGGCCGAGAAGGCCGGGCCCGCGGCCGACTGCGGCAGGCCCGCGACGCGCAGCGGACGGCCGATGCGCACGCGCTGGCCGATGACCCGGCGGGCGACGTCCTCGAGCCCCGGAAGCTGGCTGCCGCCGCCGGTCAGGACCACGCGACGGGAAGGAAGGCCGCCGAAGCCGGCGCGGTCGAGCAGGTGGCGGACCTCCTCGAAGATCTCTTCCACGCGCGGACGGATCACGCCGATCAGGGCGGCGCGGGTGATGGTCCGGGTCTCGCCCTCGGCCCCGCCCATGACGGGCACCGTGATCAGCTCCCGGTCGTCGAGGCCGGTGGCCATGACCCCGCCGTGCAGGGTCTTGATGCGCTCGGCCGTGGCGGTGTCGAGGCCGAAGGCCTCGGCGATGTCGCGGGTCACGTGGGCGCCGCCGACGCGGGCCACGTCGAGGCAGATCAGCTGCTTGCGAAGGAAGATCGAGACGCCGGTGGCGCCGCCCCCCATGTCCACGCAGGCCGCGCCCAGCTCCTGCTCGTCCTCCACCAGGCTCGAGAGCCCGGCAGAATAGGGCGCCGTCACCACGCCCGCCAGCTCCAGGTCGCAGCGGCGCACGCAGCGCGCCAGGTTGCGCAGGGGCGCCGAGGCGACCGAGAGGATGTGCATGTCGACCGAGAGGTTCTGCCCGGTCATCCCGCGGGGATCGGACAGGAACGAGGTCTGGTCCAGCGTGAAGTTCACCGGCAGCGCGTGCAGGATCTCGCGCCCCTCCTCCGCCGGCGGCTCCGGACAGGCGGCCAGCGCGGCGGCGACGTCCTGGTCGGTGACCTCGCCGGACATGACTTCCGCGTCGCCGGTGAACCCCCAGGAGACAGGGCGGGCGCCGGAGACGGCGCCGATCACCTGGTCGACGCGCACGCCGGCCATCTTCTCGGCGGCCTGCAGCGCGGTGCGGATGGCGCGCTCGCATTCCTCCATGTCAACGATCTCGCCCAGGCGCACGCCGCGCGACTGGGTGACGCCGACGCCGATGACGCGCATCGCGAGATAGCCGCCCTGGCGGCCCTCCTCCGCGGTGGCGGCGGCCAGCTTGGCGGGATCGATGCGCAGGATCAGGCAGGCGGTCTTGGAGGTGCCGATGTCCAGCACCGCCAGCAGGCCCCGCTTGAGCGCCGAGCGGAGCTGGTCGCGCATCATGCTCTGCGACGCGAAAAGCGCGTGCCTCATGCCTTCTGTCCTTCCAGGAGTTCGCGGGCCCCCTCCAGCACGTCCACCGCCCGCGGGGTCAGGCGCAGGGTCGGACGCTCGGGGTCGCGCAGGTCGACGACGGAGACCTCGCGGTCGAGCAGCTGCTCGTCCCGCTCGAGGTGCAGGAGACGGCGCAGCGCCGCCTCGGGGTCCTTCTCGGGCAGGTGCACGACCATCCCGGAGGAGAGCGCCAGCGACCAGCGCCGCTCGCCGACGCGCACCAGGCCGCGCAGGCGGTCGTTGATCGGCTGGGCGAGGTCCCACAGCGCGAGGCCCTGGGCGACCGCGCGGTCGGCGCCCTCGCCCACGATCAGCGGCAGGTTGGGGCGGGCGGCGCGGGCGGCGACGGGGCCGATGATCACCCCGTCGGCGTCGAGCAGGTGCAGCTGGCCGTCCCAGCGCCACAGCGCGGCGGGGGCCCGCTGGGCGAGCTCGATGCGCAGCGCGCCGTCGGCCATCACCTTGGGCTCGGCCCGGGCGACGCCGGGAATGGTCTCCACCTCGGCCTTGAGGGCGGCGAGGTCGAGGGCCAGGGACGACACCGGCAGGTTCAGGTCCAGCCGGGTTTCCACGCGGGCCTGCAGGTCCGGGCTGCCGCCGTGGATGTCGAGGCGCGAGACCGCGAACTCCGGCCGCTCGACCACCGCGGCGCGGGCGCGCTCGGCGAGGTCGAGGGCGAGGTCGTGGACCGTCGGGCTCTGCCAGGCCCACAGCGCGGCCAGCGCGAAGCCGGCGGGGACCGTCAGCCGGCGCAGGGCGAAGCGCACGTAGCCGCGCCGCCCCAGTCGGTCGAGCCGATAGCGCCAGCGCGAGGGCGAGGGGTCGCGGCGCCGGCGCGGCGTCTCGAACGGGCCGAGCGGCTCCGGCTTCAGGCGGCGCAGGCGGCGGGAGAGGGCGCGGCCCAGGGCGGTCATCGTGCGGTCTCCCCGGCCCGGAGGCGCCCTGCGGGCGGGCCTGGCGGCGTCGCGCCCGGGGCGCGGGTCGGCGCGGAAAGGCTCAGCGCAGGCATGAGGCGTCCTCCACCAGCCAGGCGCAGAGGTCGGGGAAGGAGACGCCGGCGTGGGCCGCCTGCTCCGGCGCCAGCGAGGTGGGCGTCATCCCGGGCTGGGTGTTGACCTCGAGCAGGATCAGGCCGGAGAGCCCCTTGCTCTCGTCCCAGCGGAAGTCGGAGCGCGACAGCCCCCGGCAGCCCAGCGCCCGGTGGGCGCGCACGGCGATGTCGCGGCAGGCGTCCTCGACGTCCTGCGGGATCTCGGCCGGGATCACGTGGGAGGATCCGCCGGCGGCGTATTTCGCCTCGTAGTCGTACCACCCGCCGGAGGCCGCGCGGATGTCGGTCACCGCCAGCGCCCGGTCGCCCATCACGGCGACGGTCATCTCGCGGCCCGGCACGAAGGTCTCGGCCAGCAGCAGGTCGGGGGCGTCGGGGGCGAGCTGCGCCGGCCCGTTGGCCCCTTCGGATACGATGTAGACGCCGACCGAGGAGCCCTCGTTGTAGGGTTTCAGCACATAGGGAAGCGGCAGGGGGTGGCCGGCCGCGGCCTCGGCCTTGGGCACCAGCCGGCCCTCGGCCACGGGCAGGCCGGCGGCGGCGAAGACCTCCTTGGCCTTGACCTTGTCCATGGCGACCGAGGAGGCCAGCACGCCGGAGTGGGTGTAGGGGATCCCCAGCCACTCCAGCAGGCCCTGGACGCAGCCGTCCTCGCCCCAGCGCCCGTGGAGCGCGTTGAACACGACGTCGGGGCTTGCCTCCGCAAGCCGCTGGACCAGGTCCGGCCCGGCGTCGATCTCGATCACGGAATAGCCCGCAGTCCTCAGCGCAGCGGCGCACTCGGCGCCCGAGACGAGGGAGACCTCGCGCTCGGCCGACCGGCCGCCCAACAGCACCGCGACGCGGGTGGAAGCCCTGCCCGACATGCCGCCTCAAAGTCCCTCGCCCCTCTGCGGGGGCTTGCCTGGGCGCGCCTGTTTTCAGACTGCGCCCGCCTGTATGGCCGAGCCCGGGTTTTCCCGGTCCTGCGGCCGATGCTCGTTTGCGCCTCGACTTCGCAACGACTCTGCAGAACGGTCTGCAGGCTGTTGCGAAGCGGGGCGTTTTCGCAATGTAGCGCAAGGGGGCCCGTGCAGGAACCCAGAAAGCGGGAGCGCGCCGACTTCGCGGTTTTTTCCGAAGCGTGGCGCCGGGCGCCATTCCGACCTGGCCGACCTTGCGCCGCCGCCGCTCCGACGCCCCGCCCGTCCTCCTCGGCGCCGCCTCAGCCCGGCAGGCCGATCCGCATCACTTCCCACTCCAGCTCGATGCCGAAGGCCTCGCGCACCCGGTCGCGCACCTCCTCGCCGAGCCCTTCGAGGTCGGCCGCCGTGGCGCCGCCCGCGTTGATCAGGAAGTTCGAGTGCTTCTCCGAGATCTGCGCCCCGCCCCGCCTCGCGCCGCGCATCCCCGCCCGGTCGATCAGCGACCAGGCCTTGAGGTCCATCGGGTCCCCCGCCTCGCCGGTCGAGGAATAGCCGGCCGGGTTGCGGAAGGTGGAGCCGGCGGTCCGCTCCTTCGTCGGCTGGCTCGCCTCGCGGCGGGCGAGATAGTCGTCCATCTTCGCCTCGATCGCCTCGCGCGCGCCGGGTTCGCCGCGCAGCACCGCCTCGACGATCACCCAGTCCCCGGGCAGGTCGCAGGCGCGGTAGGCGAAGCCGATCTCCGAGCCCGCCAGCCGCCGCCTGCGGCCCTGGCGGTCGATCGCCACGACCTCCTCGACCACGTCGGCCGTGTAGCGGCCGTAGCAGCCCGCGTTCATCCGGATCGCCCCGCCCAGCGACCCGGGGATGGTGCGCAGGAACTCCAGCCCCGCGATCCCGGCCTCGGCCGCCGCCATCGCCGCCCGGCTGTCGAGCAGCCCGGCCCCGACCCGCAGCCGCGCGCCCTCCAGCGCCTCGACCCCCATGAACGCCCGCCCCAGCCGGATCGCCACGCCCGGCAGACCGCCGTCGCGCACGATCAGGTTCGACCCGACCCCCAGCGGCGTGATCGCCACGTCCGCCGGCAGGGCCGCGAGGAAGGCGGCGAGGTCGTCCGCGTCCTGCGGCTGGAACAGCGCCTCGGCCGGGCCGCCGACGCGCAGCCAGCACAGGTCCGCCAGCGGGCGCATCGGGGCGACCCGGCCGCAGGCCGCGGGCAGGCGGGCGGCCAGCGCCGCGCCGTCGAGGCGCGCCGGGGTCGAGGGCCCGGGGCCCGCGGTCTCAGGGGTCGTCATCTGCATCAGCCTCCGAACACGCCCGCGGCCACGGCGGCCGCCGACAGGGCCATGCCCGCCCAGGGCGCCCAGATTGGGGCGATCCAGGCGCCCGACGGCGCCGGCCCCTTCCGCCGCAGCGCCACCAGCGCCAGGTTCACCACCACGAACACCGCCAGCAGCACCCCGGCCGAGCCCGCCGCCAGCGACCCCAGCGGGACCAGCAGCGCCGTCCCCATGACCAGCGCCGCCATGATCAGCGTCGCCACCCAGGGCGTGCCCCGCCCGGGCAGCACCCGCGCCAGCAGGGCCGCCCGGGGATAGCGCCGCCCGGTCCCATACAGAATCCGCGCGCCCATCACCATCTGCGCCAGCACCCCGTTCAGCGCCGCCGCCCCCCCGATCAGCGCGATCACCGGAACCAGCGAGGGCGCCCCCGCCCGCACCACCCCGGCCAGGGGATCGGGCATCGTGACCATCATGAAGCTCGGCAGCGCATGCAGCGCCGCCGCGGCCACCAGCGCATAAAGCACCGCCGTGATCGCCAGCGCCGCCAGGATGGCGCGGGCCATGGTGCGGCCGGGGTCGTGGGTCTCCTCGGCCATGTTGACCATGTCCTCGAAGCCGATGAAGGCGAAGAAGGACAGCAGCGAGGCCCCCGCCAGCGCCCCCGCCGCGCCGCCGAGCCCGCCCAGCGACCCGACCGCGCCCGAGAGGCCGTCGCTCCACTCCGAGGTCGCCGGCGCCTCGAACCCGGCCCAGATCGCCAGCAGCAGGCCGCCCACCTCGACCAGGGTCAGCGCGGCGGCGACGATCAGCGACTCGACCACCCCCCGGATCGCCGCGGCGGCCATGGCCGCGATCAGCGGCGGGATCAGCCAGGTGTAGGGGATCATCGCCTTGAGCTCGCCCGGCAGCGGGACCAGCGCCCAGAGATAGGCCGCGCCCCCCTGGATCACCGCCGCGGCCGAGAGCGTGGCCCCCCCCACGATCAGCGCCCCCGCCAGCGGCGGCAGCAGGCGCACGCCGAAGGCGTCGCGCAGCCAGGCGACCTCGCCCCCCGCCTCGGGGATCCGGCCCGAGAGCTCGGCGTAACTCATCGCGGTCGGCGCCGCGACCAGGGCGGCCAGCAGGAAGGCCACCGGCGCCAGCATCCCGGTGCGCCCGGCGATCTCGCCGATCAGCACGTAGATCCCGGCCCCGACCATGACCCCGAGCCCGTAGAGCATCAGCAGCCAGAACCCGAGCCGCCGCTGGAGGCCCGGAGCGGAGGAGGCGTCGGTCATCGGGCGGATCTCCGAAGGGGCGGCGCCGCGCGCGCGGCGGTCGCCTTGCCGTAGGGGTCGCCCGCGCGCGATCCGCGCGCCGACGACGTCGGGCGACGCCGTGGCGCCGCGCTCCACAGAGCGGCGCCCGCGGCCCCTACGGCAAGGCGACCGCCGCGCGCACCCGCACGCCCTGCGCCCACCACCCGCCCCGCCGCCGCGCGTCCTGCGCGTGCCCCACGATGCTCCGTCGTCGCGCTCCTCCCCGCGACCCGCGCCAGAGCCGCGCCAGAGCCGCGCCCGGCGCCCTGACCTCGCCCGGCGCCGCAACCATGCCCGGCGCCATGGCCGCGCGCTACGCTGCGTTTGCGCGCTGCGTTGCGGTTGCGCGCGGCTCTGAGGCTGCGCCCCTCTCTGCGCGGAGCCGTGGCCGCGTGCGCCTTGCGCCGCAATCGCGTTCCACCCCGCGCGCCCCGCGTCGGAAACGCCGGAGCGGCTCCC
>CAXGVP010000110.1:0-8740 GCA_964013055.1 uncultured Albimonas sp. | reverse complement strand
CCGCCGTCGGGCACCGCGTGGCCGCCGGCGGCCACGATCTCCTCGGCGACCGCGCGGGCCGGGCCGATCTCGCCGCCCTCGCCGGTCTCGTCGCCGCCCAGGTCGTTGACCACCACCGCCGCGCCCTGCCTGGCGGCCTCGAGCGCGATGCAGCGGCCCACGCCGCGGCCCGCGCCCGTCACGATCACGACTTTGTCTTTCAGCAGCGCCATGCCTGCGCGCCTCCTTCGCTTGAAATCCGCGGCAGCGGGATCGGCCGGAGGTCGGCCGCCGCGATCCGCGCATGAGATCCGGGGGGCGGGCCTGGGAGCGCCGAAGACCGGCGCGCCGCCCGCTTGCCGCCGCCGCCGGACGGCGCGGCCGAGCGGGCGCGCATGACTTCGAAGGGCGCGAACGCCTGCATGCTCATCGATCCTCCCCGTCGCGGCGTCGGGTCTAGCGCCGCATATCGTTATGCTGAGTATTGTGTGCTAGGTTACTTTTTGCAAGCACGGAGTCGCCGCCGGTCCGAGGCTCGCACAGAAGGGGCTCGGCGCCAGGCGACAACGGCCATACCATAAAATGATCGCCACGTAACGATGGCGAACACGGGAGGATCCGATCATGCGATACGGACTGCGGGATTGGGCGGAGCGCGAGCCGGACCGCCCGGCGCTGGAATTCGACGATCAGCCGGCATTGAGCTACGCGGCGCTCGAGGCGCTGGCGAACCGCTTCGCGAATCTGTTCCGCGCGGCCGGGCTGGAGCGGGGCGACCATGTGGCGGGGGTGCTGCCGAACGGTCCCCACGTGATCGCGGCGGTCTGGGGCGCCTATCGCTCGGGCCTCTACTACACGCCCGTCGCGACCACCTTCTCGTCCCGCGAGGTCGCCTATGTCATCGCCAACTGCCGGGCGAAGCTGGTGCTGGGCGAGGCCCGCTACGCCGAGGCGCTGACCCTTGCCGCCGCCGGCCTGCCGGACACCCGGTTCCTGACCCTGGGCGGGGTGGACGGGTGCGAGGACCTCGCGGACGCGCTCGCCGCCCAGCCCGACACGCCGCGTGCGGACGAAACCCCGGGAATGCTGATGATGTATTCCTCGGGCACCACCGGCGCGCCCAAGGGCATCTGGCGCCCGCTGCCCGACCCCGCCGCCTTCGCCGAGGGGCCGCCCGCCTTCGCCCGCGACCTGATCGAGATATTCGGCTTCGCGTCCGACACGCGCTACCTCTCGCCGGCGCCCCTCTATCACGCGGCGCCGCTTCGCTGGTCGCTCTCGATCACCGCGTCGGGGGGGACGGCGCTGATCATGCACCGCTTCGACGCCGAGCGGGCGCTGGACCTGCTGGAGACGCGCGGCGTCACAATGAGCCAGTGGGTCCCGACCATGTTCCGCCGCATGCTGGCCCTGCCCGAGGAGCGGCTGGCGCGGTTCGACGCGCCGGCGCACAAGGTCGCCTGGCACGCCGCGGCGCCCTGCCCGCCGGACCTGAAGCGGCGGATGATCGACTGGTGGGGGCCGATCATCCACGAGTACTATGCCGGCTCCGAAAGCGTCGGGCTGACGGCGCTGGACACCGAGGAGTGGCTGGCCCATCCCGGCTCGGTCGGGCGGGCGCTGAAGGGGCGGATCCGGATCCTCGGCGACGACTGGCAGGAACTGCCGGAGGGCGAGCAGGGCCGGGTCTATTTCTCCGACAGCTCCCAGTTCGAGTATTTCGGCGACCCCGAGAAGACCGCCGGCCGACGCAGCCCCCAGGGCTGGCAGACCCTGGGCGAGATCGGCTGGGTCGAGCCGGGCGGCTGGCTGCACCTCGCCGACCGGCAGGACGACATGATCATCTCCGGCGGCGTGAACATCTACCCGCAAGAGCTGGAGCAGGCGCTCGAGGAGATGCCCGAGGTCGCCGAATGCGCAGTCTGCGCCATCCCCCACGAGGATTTCGGCGAGCGTCCGGTGGCCTTCCTGGTCCCCGCCCCCGGCGCCCCCGCGCCCGAGACGCTGATCGAGGCGGCCCGCGAGTTCTGCCGCGGCCGGCTCGGCAGGACCAAGCAGCCCTGGCTGATCAGGGTGGTCGAGGAGCTGCCGCGATCCGAGACGGGCAAGCTCCTGCGCCGGGTCCTGCGCGACCAGCTGAAGACGGAGGCGTCGGCCGACGCCGCCTGAGCGCCGCGACGGGGGCGGTCGCCCCCGTCGCCGACCGTCAAGCAGGAGACCATCATGAACGGACTGCCCGAACCGCCGCCGGAGGGGGCGGCGATGCTGCCTGCGGGCTGCTTCGCCGGCCGAACGGCGCTGGTCACCGGCGGGGGCACGGGGCTGGGCCTGGCGATGGCCCTCGAATTCGCGCGCCTGGGCGCCGCCGTGGCGGTGGCCAGCCGGGGCGAGGCGCACCGCGCCGCGGGGGTCGCGGCGATCGAGGCCGTGGGCGGGCGGGCGCTGGGCGTCCCGCTGGACGTGCGCGAGCCCGCGCAGGTCGAGGCCGCCTTCGACGCCGTCGAAGCGGCCCTGGGCCCCGTGGACGTGCTGGTCAACAACGCCGCCGGCAACTTCCCGGTCCCGGCCGAGCGCCTGAGCCCCAACGGCTGGCGCGCGGTCACCGGCATCGTGCTCGACGGAACCTTCCTGTGCAGCCGCGCCTTCCATGCGCGCGCAAGGGCGAGGGGGGCGGCGGGCGCGATCCTCAACATCCTCGCCACCTATGTGGACGGCGGCGCGCCGGGCCACGCCCATTCCGCCGCCGCCAAGTCCGGCGTGCGCAGCCTGACCGAGACCCTGGCCGTGGAATGGGCGCCCGACGGGATCCGCGTGAACGCGCTCGCGCCCGGCCTCTTCCCGCACGCGGATCACAGCCCCGACATGCGCCGCAACCGCCCCGAAGGCTACGAGGCCGAGCGCATCCGCATCCCCGCCCTGCGCACCGGCCGCCTGCGGGAGCTGGGCTGGGCCGCGACCTGGCTCTGCTCCCCCTTCGCCGCCTATGTCACCGGGCATGTGCTGGTGGTGGACGGGGGCGACCGGCTGAACCGCTCGATCCGCAAGCCGATCTTCGAGCCGGTGCGCGATCTCTATCCCGAAGGCGGAAGCTGACCCCGCCCGGCGCCGCCGGGCGGGGCGGCTGCATCAGGGATCCAGCTCGACGCCGTGGTCGATGCCGGCGTTCTTGCGCGACGCCGCATGGGCCGCGAGGATCCCCGGGCCCAGTGCCGCGGGATCCAGCGAGGCTTCGGCCGTGGCGCCGTGCTGCCAGCTCTCGGCGATGGTGATGCCGTAGCCCCAGGCCTCGAACACCCGGCCGCTGACCGGGGCGGCCTCCGGGCTCGCGAGCCAGGCGACCAGGGCCGCCACCCAGTCGGGCTTGCGCTTCTCGAGCTGCTCGGGCGTCCACTCGCGCAGCCCCTCGGTCATCCGGGTGGTGGCGCGCGGGGCGATGGCGTTGACCGTGACGCCGTAGCGCGCAAGCTCCCGCGCCGCCACGATCGAGAAGCTGGCGATCCCCGCCTTGGCGGCCGCGTAGTTCGCCTGCCCGATGTTGCAGAACAGGCCGGAATGCGAGGTGGTGTTGATCACCCGCGCGTCCGGCTGCTCGCCCTTCTTGGACATCAGCCGCCAGTGGTTGGCCGCGTGATGGGTCACCGCGAAGGTCGACTTCAGATGCACGCGGGTGACCGAGTCCCACTCGTCCTCGGTCATGTTGATCAGCATCCGGTCGCGCAGGATCCCGGCGTTGTTGACCACCACGTCGAGCCGACCGAACCGCTCGAGCGCCAGGTCCACCATCGCCTTCGCCCCGTCCCACGACGCGGCGTCCGAGGCGTCCGCGACCGCCTGGCCGCCCATCGCGTCGATCTCGGCCACCACCTGGGCGGCCGGGCTGGCGTCGGCGCCCTCGCCCGTGGCGGCCGAGCCCAGGTCGTTGATCACCACCCTCGCGCCCTGCGCCGCCAGGGCCAGCGCATGCGCCCGCCCCAGGCCGCGGCCCGCTCCCGTCACGATCGCCACGCGGCCGTCGCAGATGCCCATCGTCGTATCCTCCCAAGTCGTCGCCGCCTCGCGGCTGCCTTGGGAGGATTGGTAAGCCTGATTACAATACGCTACAATGACAAATCGGCGTCGACGATCTTCGTCGACCCGTCCGGGGTCTCCGGTCCCCCGCCGCCGCGCGCCGCGCCCTCGCCGTCGAGGCTGCGCAGGATGTTGTCCTTCATCCGGGCGAGCACCTCCTCTGCGATGCGCATGTGCTCGAGGGGCACGCCGTCGAGGATCATGCCGTTGAGGTCCTGACCGACCTGCGCCATGGTGGCGACGACGTCGTGGCCCTTGTCGGTGATCACCACCCGCTTGGCCCTGCGGTCCTTCCCGTCCGGACGCCGTTCGACGAAGCCGCTCGCCTCGAGACGGTCGATGAGGCCGCCGACCGCCACCTTGCCCACGTCGAGCCTGTTGGCGAGCTCGGTCTGCAGCATCCCCTCCTGCCCGTTGCGGCTCAGGTAGCGAGACAGCTGCGCGAGCACCCACCATTGCGAGCGGGTGATCCCGTAGGGTTTCATCTTCAGGTCGAACAGCGTCCGCCGCACCCGGGACACGTCATGGACGAGGAAGCCGATCCGCAAGGACTGCCCCGCCGGTTCCTGGCCATCGCCGCTTGCAGCCTCGTCTTCCATGGTGCTCCTTTCGCGATCGCCGCCGCCGAAATGCGGGCGAAATCTTACCGTCACCTTCAATATCATACGCATGATGACAAGTCTCGGGGATGGACCGGCTCTGGGCCGCGGTCCCCGGCGGCGAACGCGACCCTCTGACCCCAGGACGGACTCGCTGCGCCGGACACGCTCCCGACGGGCAGCGATCCGAACCCTGTCTCGACGGCGGGCGCCGTCTCGTCGTCGGTCTCGGCCGCGCCGCGGCGCTTCAAGCGGCGGCGACGGTTGTGTCCGAAAAGCGTGGTGCAGCTCGGGTCGGGTTGCCGCGCGCGGCCCGGCGGACGGGGCCGGGACGCGGCGTGCAGGCCTTGGCGGAACTCTGCCGCGATCGGCGGCCCGGGCTTGCGAGGGCGGGGAGCGGAGATCCCCATCGGCCGCGGCGGGTCAGCGGCGCGGCATGCCCTTGGGGCGCAGCAGGCGCTTCTGGGAGGCGATGCGGAACGGCGCGTTGGGGGCGCCGTAGCCGTCGTAGGCGCCGCGACGCTCGACCACCTCGAAGAACAGGCCGTCGGCGAAGGGGCGCGAGTAGAATTGCAGGAACGCGCCCGAGGCGTCCTCGTCGTAGAGGATGTTGAACGCCTGCATCCGCGCCAGAAGCGCGGGGTCGAGGGCGAAGCGCGCGACCAGGTCGGCGTAGTAGTTCTCGGTCATCGGCAGAGGCTCGAAGCCGCGGGCGGCCATGCGCCCGGCCGTGGCGAAGATGTCGTCGGTGGCGAAGGCCACGTGCTGCACCGAGCCGCCGAAACTGTCGGCCAGGAAGGCGCCGGCCAGCGTGCGATGGGTCTCGGCGCCGTTGAGGGTGATGCGAAGCCCGCCCTGCCCCGGGGTCGAGCGGATCGCCTGGCTGCGCACCAGCCCGTCGGGGTCGATCACGTCGACCATCGCCGCCCGCTCCATCGCGAAGATCGAGGTGTAGAACAGCGACCAGCTCAGCATCTCGTCGTAGTTCATCGTCTCGGCCACATGGTCCACCCGGGCCAGGCCCGCGCCCGGGTCGGCCTCCGAGGCGCCGCCGACGGGGCGGAACTCGATGTCCCAGACCTTCGCGAGGCCCGAGCCCTCGTCGATGAAGTGCAGCACGCTGCCCCCGACGCTGCGGATGGCGGGGATCTGCAGCTCGCCGGGGCCGACCGGCTGCTCGAACGGGGCGGCCCCCAGCGCCACGGCGCGCGCGGCCACGTCGGCGACGCTGGAGACCCGCAGACCCACGTCGCAGACCGAGGTCCCGTGCATGGCGTAGGCGGAGGCGGCGAAGCCCTCGGTCTCGCGGTTGAGCACCACGCGCACGTCGCCCTGGCGCCACAGCGCCACCTTCTTGGCGACGTGGTCGCCGACATGCACGAAGCCCATCGCCTCGAGCAGCGCCGACAAGGGCCCCACGTCGGCGTCGGAGGTGGCGAACTCGATGAACTCCACCCCATGGGCCGCGACCCGGTCGGGAAGCTCGGGGGTCGCGATGCGGATGTCGGGCTCGACCCGGCGCACGCGGTCCATCAGCGCCACCAGGGAACGGTGGCCGTCGCGGGCCAGCCCCTCGGGCCGGCCGCCGCGGAACTGGTCGTTGAAGATCTCGAGGCTGACGGGTCCGTCGTAGCCGGTGGCGGCGACGGCGGCCATGAAGCCCGCGACGTCCAGGTCGCCCTCGCCGGGCATGTTGCGGAAGTGGCGCGACCAGTAGAGCAGGTCCATCTCGATCAGCGGCGCGTCGGCGAGCTGCACGAAGAAGATCCGGTCGCCGGGGATCCGGCGCAGCGTGTCGGGGGCGATCTTGCGGGCGAGCGTGTGGAAGCTGTCGACGATCAGCCCGACGTTGGGGTGGTCGGCACGGCGCACCACCTCCCATGCGTCGCGGTGGTCGTTGACGTGGCGGCCCCAGCACAGCGCCTCGTAGCCCACGCGGATGCCGCGGGCGGCGGCGATCCCGCCCAGCTCGGCGAAGTCGTCGGCGGCGCGGTCGATGCCGCCCAGCGCCGCCGGGTGGAGCGAGGAGCACACCAGCACCAGGTCGCAGCCCAGCTCCGCCATCACGTCGAACTTGCGCTGCGCGCGGTCGAAGGCCCGCACGCGCAGCTCGCCGGTCAGCCCCTCGAAGTCGCGGAACGGCTGGAACAGCATGATCTCCAGGCCGTGGTCGCGCACCAGCGCCCCGATCTCGCGCGGGGAGCCGGCGTCGGCGATGAAGTCCTGCTCGAAGATCTCGATGCCGTCGAAGCCGGCCGCGGCGATGGCCGCCAGCTTCTCGCGCAGGTTGCCCGAGATCGAGACGGTGGCGATCGAGGTCTTCATGCGGCCTCCTCCTCGGTCAGCAGGCTGTCGCGCAGGGCGGCGACGTCCAGCGGCAGGCCCGCGAAATGGGCCCAGGCGTGGACGCCCTGCCAGATGAACAGCTCGTAGCCCGAGATCACGTCGAGGCCCGCGGCCTCGGCGTCCTGCAGGAACCGGGTGTCGGCGGGCGTGTAGACCGCGTCGAAGGCCCAGGCGGCGCCCGCCATCGCGTCGGCCGGCAGCGGCGTGCCCTCGTAGCCGACCATGCCGACGGGGGTGCAGTTGATCAGGCCGGCGGCGCCCCGGGCGGCGGTCCCGGCGTCGGGGATGACGCGGATCGCGGTCCCGCGGCCGGCGCGCGCGAGGTCGGCGGCCAGCGCCTCGGCCTTGGCGGCGTCGCGGTCGACCAGCCGGATCTCGGAGGCCTCCAGCGCCAGCAGGGCGAAGGCGACGGCGCGGCCGACGCCGCCGGTTCCGATCAGGCATGTCGCGCCGGGCGCGGCCTGGGGCCGGGCGCCGCGATAGGCGGCGATGAAGCCGGTGTGGTCGGTGTTGTGGCCCGTCGGCCCTTCGGCCTCGAACAGGACCGTGTTGACCGCCCCGATCGCCTGCACCAGCGGGTCGGGGATCGAGACCCGGGCGGTCGCCCGCTCCTTGTAGGGGTAGGTCACGTTGATGCCGCGGAAGTCGCCGGCGGCGCAGTCGGCGAAGACCGCGTCGAAGTCGCGGCCGAGGTCCCGGGGGATCAGCCGGTCGTAGCGGACCCGCACCCCGTTCTGGCGCCCCGCGATCTGGTGCAGCAGCGGCGAGCGCGAGCGGGCGATGTTGTCGCCGATCAGGCCGAGGTGGAGCGGCGCGGTCATGAAACCTTCCTTTCGGGCTGCGGGGGGGCGGCGGCGGCGGTCGCGATGGCCTCGACCACCGCGACGGAGCGTCCGGCGTCCGCGGCCGTGACCAGGGGCGCGGTCTCGCCCCGGATCACCGCCGCGAAATGGGCGAGCTGGCGGACCAGCGGGTCGGCGTCGGCGACCGGCAGGACCTCCTGCGTCATCGGCGAGAGCCAGCTGCGCGGGCCCCGCGGGCGCCACAGGCGCAGGCCCGGCAGCTCCAGCGAGGCCTCGGTCCCCGCGATCCACAGGCAGGACTGGCCGGTGGCGGGGTAGTCGGGATTCTCGGCCGCCGTCAGCTCCCAGCTCCAGGGCGCGGCGGCGGCGTCGGAGACGGCCAGCGTCGCCATCGCCCCGCTCTCGAAGCGCAGCAGCGCGGCGGCGCTGTCCTCGATGGCGAAGCCGCGGATGGCCGAGGAGGCGATGGCGCGGACCTCGGCGACCTCGCCCAGCAGGTGGCGCAGCAGGTCGACGTCGTGGACCAGGTTGGTCAGGATCGGCCCCGCCCCGGGGCGGCGGCGCCAGTCGGGGGCGAAGTAGGCGTCGGGCTTGCACAGCAGCACCGAGGCCTGGGCCGAGATCACCCGGCCCAGCGCCCCCGCCTCGATCGCCGCCTTCGCCGCGGCGATGCGCGGGTTGTGGCGGCGGTGATGGCCGACCAGCACCGGCACGCCGGCCCGCAGAGACGCCTCGGCCAGGACCGTCGCCTCGGCCGCGGTGGCGCAGACCGGCTTCTCGACCAGCGTCGGCAGGCCCCGCTCGAGGCAGGCCAGCGCCTGGGGCAGGTGCAGCGGCGTGGGCGTGGCGAGGATCGCCCCCGCCACCCCCTGCGGCAGTTCGTCGAGCGTCGCGACATGGGCGCAGCCCAGCCGCGCCGCCAGCCCCGCCGCCTCGGGCGCCGGG
>CAXGVP010000109.1:0-8740 GCA_964013055.1 uncultured Albimonas sp. | reverse complement strand
CACCACCCCGTCGACGGTCACGCGCGAGCGGACCTCGGGCCAGTTGAAGGCGCGAACCAGCGGCTGCGGCAGGGCGAGGCCCGAGGTCTCGATCACGATGTGCTCGGGCGGGTTCGGACGGTCCAGCAGCGCCTTCATGGCGGGCAGGAAGTCCTCGGCGACCGTGCAGCAGATGCAGCCGTTGGCGAGCTCGACCACGTCGTCGTCCGAGCAGCCCTCGATCCCGCAGGACTTCAGGATCTCGCCGTCGACGCCGAGCTCTCCGAACTCGTTGACGATCAGGGCGATGCGGCGGCCGTGGGCGTGGGTCAGCAGGTGGCGGACCAGCGTGGTCTTGCCGGCCCCGAGGAAGCCGGTGACGACGGTGGCGGGGATCTTGGCGGGCATGAAGGGGGGCTCCCGTAAGCGCAGCGGCGCGGCGGGTGTTCAGCCCGCCGCGCGCGTCATGAGGTCAGGAGAGGCGGCCGGGCGCGCCCGGCCGCGATGTCTCAGGCGGCCGAGAACAGGCGCGGCGTGACCAGGCCCGACTTCGCGAGGCCCCGCACGCCCTTGGCGGCGCCCAGCGCGATCAGGTCGGCCAGCGGCTCGATCGCCACGACCAGGATGTAGGCGGCGCCGAAGGAGGCGACGGCCGAGACGTTGGCCGCGCCGAAGCCCTGGCCGTAGAAGGCCCAGAAGGCGACCCAGGCGATCACGCCGCCCTGGTAGGCGAGCGACAGCTTCAGCGCCTGGGAATAGCGCAGGTCCACGTAGGCGGTGTTCGGGGCGATGATCTTCGCGGCGACCCAGCGCAGGGCGAACAGCGGGACCAGCAGCGTGGTCACGTTCATCCCGTACTGCGGCAGGTCGAAGGGCGAGAACAGCAGGCCCTGCGCCAGCAGGCCCAGCGCCAGGCCGATGGCGGCGGGGGCCGCGCCGAACAGCAGGAACAGGGTCGAGCCGAGGATGAAGTGCACCTCCGACACGCCCACCGGGTAGTGCGGCAGCACCTGGAAGAAGGTGAAGACGGCGGCGGTGGCGAGCGCCGAGCGCGCGGCCAGCGAGGCGACGCCCCGCTCGCCCAGCGCCTGCATCGTGGCCTTCAGGGCGACGAGGCCGGCGCCCGCGGCGGTGGCGTAGGAAAGGGCGAGCTTCGCGCCGGTGACGACGCCGGGTTCGATATGCATGTGCAGTCCTCCTGTTCCGTCACACCCGACGGACTGGGGTTTCATCGGGCGCGTGGCAGGTCTCCTGGCTCGCGGCTCCGGAGGGGCATGCCGGCCTCTCCACGTGCGCCCCGCCTTCCCGTCTCCGGTGGCCGTGGGGCGCGCTCGCCGCATACAGTCGCGGGGGCGGCTGCGGCTCCGGGCCCCCGACGTGGGTCGGCCCTGTCCGCATTCCCGTTTTCATCCCGGCCGATCCTGAAGGACCGCCCATCGGAACCATGCGCTGGGTGCAGGTTTCGTCTCCCGGCCCCCCGCTGTCAAGCGACGCGAGGGGCGGATCGCTCAGGTCTTGGTGGCGACGGCGGGCGGGGTGAGGGCGCGCTTCGCGTTCAGCCGCTCGCGGTGGGCGATGTAGGTGGCGGCGGCGACCACGATGCCGCCGCCCAGGATCACCCAGGGGTCGACGGGCTCGCCGAAGGCGACGATGCCCAGAATCGTGGCCCAGACCAGCTGCAGGAACTGCACCGGCTGGGTGACGGTGATCGGGGCGCACTGGAAGGCCTTGGTCATCGTCCAGTGGCCGCCGGTGGCGAAGACGGCGCACAGGCTCAGCCAGCCGATCATCTCCCAGCTGGGCGGGACCCAGACGGCGATGGCGGCGGGCGCCAGCGCGATGGTGGTGAACAGCGACAGCATGGCCACGATCACGGTGGGATCCTCGTCCCGCGTCAGCCCCTTGGCGATCAGGAACGAGGCCGCGAAACACGGCGCCGCGCCCAGCTGGGCGAGCTGGCCGTATTTCAGCTCCTCGAACCCCGGGCGCAGGATCACCAGCGCGCCCACGATGCCGGCGCCGATGGCCAGCATCCGCGGCAGCTGCAGCTTCTCGCCCAGGAAGATCGCCGCGCCCACGGCCACGAAGATCGGCGCCACGTAGCTCAGCGCCGTGACCTCGGCCATGGGGATGTGGGCCATGGCGTAGAACCACAGCATCACCCCCATCGCATGCACCACCCCGCGCGAGGCGAAGAAGGTCCAGGCCCGGCGCGAGGGCGGCCGGCGCATCATCTGGCGCAGGATCGGCAGGATCAGCACGATGCCGACGCCATAGCGGATGAAGGCCACCTCCACCGCCGGCGCCGCGGGCCCGACATGGCGCACGATGCCCGTCACGCAGACGAACAGCAGCGTGGTCACCACCATCCAGCCGATTCCGGTCAGGACCTTGCGCCGCTCGGCCTCCGCCGTGGCCTGGGCCTCCGCCCTGGCCTGCGCCTCGGCGCGGGCGTGCGCGGTCTCCGCGAGGGCATGCGCCATGGAGCGTCTCGCCTCCCCTGTCGTCCCGCGTCTTCGGCGCGGCCCAGGGGGGCCGCCGCGCGGGTTCGTCCTCCCTTGATAATTCGGAAGCCTTCCCTTTTCCAAGGGGAGATGACCGGTCGGCAGGAAAGGAATGGCGGATTTCGCCGCCCGCGCCCCGCCCCGCCCGCGCCCCGCCCGGTCCGGCCCGGGCAGGCGGCGGGCCGCTCCCCCGAAACGCGAACGCCCGGCCGCGCTGCCGCGGCCGGGCGTCGATCGTGCCGGCGTCCGGCCAGGGGGCGCGGGGCCCCCTGCGGATCACATCATCGCCTGGCCGCCGTTGGCCGAGATGGTCGAGCCGGTGATGAAGCCCGCGTCGTCGGAGGCGAGGAAGGCCACGCAGCGCGCGATCTCCTCGGGCTCGCCGAGGCGGCCGACGGGGATGCCGGCGATGATCTGCTCGCGCACCTTCTCGGGGACCGCCATCACCATGTCGGTGCCGATGTAGCCCGGGCAGATCGCGTTCACGGTGATGCCGGCGCGCGCGCCCTCCTGCGCCAGGGCCTTGGTGAAGCCCAGGTCGCCGGCCTTGGCGGCCGAGTAGTTGGCCTGGCCCGCCTGGCCCTTCTGGCCGTTGATCGAGGAGATGTTGATCACCCGGCCGAACTTGCGCTCGCGCATCCCCGGCCAGACCTGGTGGGTCATGTTGAACAGGCCGGTGAGGTTGGTGTCGATCACCGCCTTCCACATGTCCGGGGTCATGCGGTGGAACATGCCGTCGCGGGTGATGCCCGCGTTGTTGACCAGCACGTCGACGGGGCCGAGGTCGGCCTCGATCGCCTCGATGCCCGCCTTGCAGGCGTCGTAGTCGGCCACCGACCACTTGTAGACCGGGATCCCGGTCTCCTTCTTGAACGCCTCGGCCGCCTCGTCGTTGCCGGCGTAGTTCGCCGCAACCGAGTAGCCCGCCGCCTTCAGCGCGATCGAGATCGACGCGCCGATGCCGCGGCTGCCGCCGGTGACCACCGCCACACGTGCCATGGGAATTTCCTCCTGTCCGTCCTGTCCATCCGCGGCGGTCTGCGCCGGCCCGCGGAATCCGGGCGTATCCCGGGGCGTGCGCCCCGCCCGACGTTCAGCCGCCGGGGCGCTCACCTAGACCCCATTGCGCAACATTCTTCAAGTCGCAGGGGATGAATGCGCAGGAATATTTCCGCGCAGGCCGCGACGCGGCCGCGCGCTCCTGCCTCAGTAGCGGCCCAGCCGCACCGCGCCGGTCGCCAGCGCCTTGCCGTCGGGCCCCATCGCGGTCAGCTCCGCCGAGTAGATGTTGTTGCGCCGGTTCGAGCACGGCCCGATGTAGCCCGGCTGGTCGAAGGCCCCCCTGGCGCGGGTGTCCTTGACGACCCGCGCGCCCTCGACGCCCAGCGAGCGCGTGCCCCCGGGGACCGAGGCCAGCGTCGCCGTCTCGCCGCCGTCGACGGCGAAGGCGATCACGCCGTGGCCGCCGTCGTAGGACAGGGGGCTGTAGCTCTCGTCGTTGAACTCGACCTGGATCTCGGCCGTGCCGGCGGGGATGCCGGAGACGACCATCGCGGGCGTCGCGCCCTTCCCGCCCTGCTGGGTGCAGATGCCGGCCTCGGGCACCGGGCCGCCGGTCCAGTCGGGGTCGGCAAAGGCGACCTCCAGCTTCGGCAGCGCGGCGGTGGCGTCATTGGCGCCCTGGCAGCCCGCCAGCAACAGGGCCGCGCCCGCGGCGATGAGATATCCGGTCTTCATGTCCCCTCCCGGTCATGTCGTCTTTCGGCGCACGCCCGCGCGGGGGAACAGTCCCCTCCCCCCGCGCGGGCGCCTTTCAGGTGGTGTGGATCAGTCCCGCTCGACGCAGACCGCGACGCCCATGCCGCCGCCGATGCACAGGGTGGCGAGGCCCTTCTTGGCGTCGCGCTTCTGCATCTCGTAGAGCAGCGTGGTCAGCACGCGGGCGCCCGAGGCCCCGATCGGGTGGCCGATGGCGATGGCGCCGCCGTTCACGTTCACGATCGCCGGGTCCCAGCCCATGTCCTTGTTCACCGCGCAGGCCTGGGCGGCGAAGGCCTCGTTCGCCTCGACCAGCTCGAGGTCGGCGACCGACCAGCCCGCCTTCTCCAGCGCCTTGCGCGAGGCATGAACCGGGCCCATGCCCATGATCTTGGGGTCCAGCCCGGCGGTCGCATAGCCCGCGATCCGCGCCAGCGGCTTCACGCCCTTCGAGGACGCGGCGGCCGCCTTCATCAGCACGATGGCCGCGGCGCCGTCGTTGATGCCCGAGGCGTTGGCCGCGGTCACCGAGCCGTCCTTCTTGAACGCCGGGCGCAGCTTCTGCATGGCGTCCATCGAGGCGCCGTGGCGGATGTATTCGTCGGCATCCACCACCACCTCGCCCTTGCGGGTCTTGATGGTCACCGGCGTGATCTCGTCGGCGAAGCGGCCGGCCTTCTGCGCGGCCTCGGCCTTGTTCTGCGAGGCGACCGCGAACTCGTCCTGCATGTCGCGGGAGATCTGCCAGCCCTCGGCCACGTTCTCGGCGGTGATGCCCATGTGGTAGCCGTTGAAGGCGTCCCACAGCCCGTCCTTGATCATCAGGTCGACGAACTGCATGTCGCCCATCTTCTTGCCCGAGCGCAGGTGGGCCGCATGGGGGCAGAGGCTCATGCTCTCCTGCCCGCCCGCGACCACCACGTCGGCGTCGCCGAGCAGGATGTGCTGGGTCCCCAGCGCCACCGTGCGCAGGCCCGAGCCGCAGACCTGGTTGACGGTCCAGGCGGCCGAGCCCTCGGGCAGGCCGGCGGCGATATGGGCCTGGCGGGCGGGGTTCATGCCCTGGTTGGCGGTCAGCACCTGGCCAAGGATGGTCTCGGAGACCTCGGCCGCCTCGACGCCCGCACGGGCGAGGGCGGCCTTGATCGCCGTCGCGCCCAGCTCGTGCGCCGGAACGTCGGCGAAGGCGCCGTTGAAGCTGCCCACGGCCGTGCGGGCCGCGCCCGCGATCACCACGTCCGTCATAGAGTCTTCCTCCACGTCTGGGTCCGCGCCGAAGACGCGCGGGCCGGGATGTCCGGGCCCCGCGCCTCTGCGCAGCCGACCCGCCAATCTCTTGTTGCAGCGCAACATACCGACACGAGCCCCGATGTCGACCTCAGCCTTGACGCTGCGGCGACTTGCCCGCTCGGTTTCCCTCGCAACGTAGTGCCTCGACGGCGAGCGCGAAAGCGTCGCGAGGCGGGGCGACCCGACGGAAAGGCCCCGACCTTGGGAGGAGGCCGCCGAGCCTCCTTCCCCGGGCTTCCTCTCGGGCCTTCCTCTCGGGGCTTCCTCGTCAGGCTTCGTCGTCAGGCTTCCTCCAGGAACCGGGCCAGGGGCGTCCAGACCTCGGCTTCCGCGCGCGAGCCGATGATCATGCCCACATGGCCGGTGCGCGGGCGGCGCAGGCGGGCGCCGGGGATGGCGCGGGGCAGCGCCTCGGCGCAGCCCGGCGGCGCGATGCGGTCGGAGGGAGCGCAGAACGCCAGGGTCGGGGCCTCCACCGCCTCTGGCACCACCGGCTCGCCCTCCAGGATCCACTCGCCCCGCGCGGTGAGGTTGCGCATGTACCAGCCGGTCGCGATCTCAGCCGCGGCCGGGGCCGAGAGGGTGACGCCGTCGTTCAGCCAGTCCTCGGTCGCCACGAACAGCTCCGCCGACAGCCCCTCGGGCTGTCGCGCGAAGCGGCGGAATTTCCGAAGCGCCAGCGTGGGGTCGAGGGCGGCGAACAGCGTCTGCAACGCGTCCACCGGCACCGCGCCCAGCGCCTCGCCCACCGCCAGGATGCGCGCGCGGACCGAGGCCGGATCCTCCCGCGCGGCCAGCGAGGCGATGACTTCTCCCAATCCCTGCAGCTTCGAGAAATCCCAGGGCGAGCCGATCAGGGACAGCTTTCCGACCAGCTCCGGGGTCCGCGCCGCCAGCGCCGTGGCGAAGGCGCCGCCCATGCAGTAGCCGAGCTGCGCCGGCGGGCCCTGCCCCGCCTCCTGCGCCAGCGCCGCCGCGGTCCGGGCCGCCGGCAGCACCCGCTCGCGGAAATAGTCGGACAGGTCGAACCCCGCCTCCGCCGGCCCCGGCAGGCCCCAGTCCAGCAGCAGCGGCCGCATCCCCTGCCCCGCCAGCCAGCGCATCAACGAGCGCGCCGGGTGCAGGTCGAGGATATAGGCCCGGTTGACCAGCGAGGGCGTGACCAGCGCCACCGGCCCCCGCGGGCCCGGCAGGCCGTAGTCCAACAGCCGCGCCGCGCCGGCGCGCCACACGACCGGAGGCTCGGGCAGGTCTCGGCGCAGGGGGTGGGCCTGGTAGCGCTCGATCCCGTCGAGCATCTCGCGCAGGCGCCGCCCCGCCTCGGCGGCCACCGCGAAAGGCGCCTCGCGCCCGGACTGCGAGAGATCGCGGCCCGAAGCGCGCCCCTCGGGCTTCACCTCCGGCGTCCACGGGAACCGCGGATCGTCGGCCAGCGCCTGCAGCGAGATCGCCTGGGAGTAGTTGGCCGCGGCCGCCGCCAGGTGCATCAGCAGCGGCGAGGGCAGGCCGCGGCGGTCCGGCGGCTGGATCGATTCGGGGCGGGTCGCCTCAGCGTCCGAAGCCGGGGAAGCCGGGCAGCACCTGCGGGCCGAGGCGCGAGACTTCCGACTGGTTCGCGTCCCAGGCGTCGAGGTAGCGCGCCGCCGCACGCCCCGGGCCGCCGCCCGGCGCGTCCTGCGCCGCATGGCCCTGCCCCGCGTGCGGCCCCGCGCCGTGGGCCTGCGGGCCTGCGCCATCGCCGTCGATCTCCCTGCGCGCCACGGTCGACTCCCAACCCTTGACGCCGGTCAGCCTAGCGCCGCCGCGCGCGCGCCACAACGCGCCGAGGCGCCGAACCGCGGGCGCCGCGACGGTGGCCTGTCGCCGCGGCGCCCCGGGCGTCGCTCGCGCGGCGGCGGAGCGGACGATTCCCCCGCTCGCGCGCCGGCTGCGGAAACGACGGGACGGGTCGCGGAGGGGTCGTATCCGTCCACGCTTCGCGGCTGCGGAAATGACGTTTGCGACGCGGCGCCAAGCGCGATAGGGTCGGGCCCTATTCATGCACCGGGCGCGATGTTTCCCAAGGACGGGGGCCGCTGAACCGGGCGCAGCGGGAGGGTTGCGGTTTGGCGAAAGACATGCCGAAGGGCGACGCGCCGATCACCATCAAGAAATACGCCAACCGGCGGCTCTACAACACGGCCAAGAGCAGCTATGTGACGCTCGATCACCTGGCCCAGATGGTGCGCGACGGGCAGGACTTCGTCGTCTACGACGCCAAGACCGGCGAGGACATCACCCGTTCGGTGCTGACCCAGATCATCTTCGAGGAAGAGGCCAAGGGGCAGAACATGCTGCCGATCAGCTTCCTGCGGCAGTTGATCCGGCTTTACGGCGACACGCTGCAGGGCGTGGTTCCGGGCTATCTGGAGGCCTCGATGGAGACCTTCACCCGCAACCAGGAGCAGCTGCGCGACCAGGTGACGGCGGCGTTCGGCGCCAACCCGGCGCTGGCCAACTTCGAGACGATGGCGAAGTCGAACATGGAGTTCTTCGAGAACGCCATGCGCATGTTCGCCCCCTTCGCGGCCGGCCGCCCTGTGGACGCGCCCAAGCCGCCCCAGGCCCCGACCGAGCCTCCGGTGGCGCGCACCACCGGCGACCTCGCCTCGCTCAAGGAGCAGCTCGAGGCGATGCAGGCCCGCCTCGACGCGCTGGCCCGCGACAAGGGCGAGTAGGCCCCCGGCGCATCCGGATCGAAACGGGCGGGCCCTCGGGTCCGCCCTTTTTGGTTCACGGGGGCGGACAAGCCTTGCCGTTCGCGGGGGCGGACGAGCCTTGCCGTTCACGGGGGTGGACGAGCCTTTCCGTTCGCGGGGGTGGACGAGCCGCAGCCGGAGCTTGTCCGAAACCCCGATCGCGGCCCACGCGCCCTCCGGCCTGCCGCACGCCAGGCTTCGCAGAGGCCCCGGGTCAGGCCCGGGGCGCGGCCTGGGCTGACCCTGTCGCGCAGATGCGCACACGCCGGCCTGCGCCGCGGGGCGACCGGGCCGGACACCGAGACGCACGGCAGGAAATCACGGAACGCTCCCGCCCCGCCGACCGGCCCGCCGACCGGCCCGGCAGGCGAGCTCGCAGGGTGCGCGGCCCTGCCGGCCGACCTCGCATAGACCCGGCCCCGGCGGCCGGCGCGCGCCGGGCGCGCTCAGGCGGCTTCGCAGATCGGCTCG
>CAXGVP010000108.1:0-8829 GCA_964013055.1 uncultured Albimonas sp. | reverse complement strand
GCCACCTCGCCCTGCACGATTCGCTGACCGGCCTGCCCAACCGCGCCTTCCTGATCCAGGAGCTGGAGCGCATGCTGGAGGAGGCCCGCGCCGAGCGGGAGGCCGGCGGCATCGGCCAGGCCGGCGCCGCCATGGCGGTGGTCGGCGTCGACCTCGACCGCTTCAAGCCGATCAACGACGTGCAGGGCCACGCCGCCGGCGACGCGGTGCTCGAGGGGATCGCGAAGCGCGTCGGCGCGGTGCTGGGCCCGGGCGAGATCTTCGCGCGCACCGGCGGCGACGAGTTCGTGGCCCTCAAGTCCCCCTGCACCCGCGACGAGGCCGAGAGCTTCGCGCGCCGCCTGCACGACGCGATCATCGTGCCGATCGACTGGGCGGGCTCGAGCCTCGGCGTCGGCGCCAGCCTCGGCATCGCCCTGCACCCCCGCGACGGCGAGGATTCGGGCGCGCTGCTCAGCCGGGTCGACCTCGCGCTCTACCGCGCCAAGAAGGAATCGGGCGGCGAGATCGTGTTCTACGACCGCCGCATGGACGAGGCCTCGCGCGATCGCTCGGCGCTGGCGATGGAGCTGCGCCAGGCCCTGGCGCAGGGCGAGTTCGAGCTGCACTACCAGCCCCAGACCGCGCTCGACGACGGGCACGTCATCGCCTACGAGGCCCTGATCCGCTGGCGCCACCCCGAGCGTGGGCTGGTCGCGCCCGACGCCTTCATCCCCGTGGCCGAGAGCACCGGCCTGATCCGCGACATCGGCGCCTGGGTCCTGCACGCCGCCTGCCGCGAGGCGGCGGCCTGGTCGGATCCCGTCGGCGTCGCCGTCAACGTGGCCCCCGTGCAGCTCGCCCAGTCCGACTTCGTCGAGCTGGTGCGCGACGCGCTGCTCACCTCCGGTCTCGACGCGAACCGGCTCGAGCTGGAGGTGACCGAGGCCTCGATGATCGCCGACCACGAGCAGTTGCGCGCGGTGATGATCGAGCTCAAGACGCTCGGCGTGCGGGTGGCGATGGACGACTACGGGGCGGGCTACGCCTCGCTCGCCGCCCTGCGCAGCTTTCCCTTCGACAAGATCAAGATCGACCGCGGCTTCGTCGAGAGCCTGGGCCGCGATCCCCAGTCGCTGGCCATCGTGCGCTCGACCCTGCTGCTGGGCCGGGCCCTGTCGATCCCGGTGCTGGCCGAAGGCATCTCGAGCGAGGACGGCCTGCGCTTCCTGCGCGAGGAGGGCTGCACCGAGGGGCAGGGCTTCCTTTTCGGCCGCCCGATCGACGCCGAGGCCGTGCGTCGCGGCATGGGGATGGCGCCCTCGGCGACGTCCGGGAGCACGCTGCCCGCACCCGGGGTCACCCCCGACGAACCGGAGGCCGCCCCCACGGCCGCCGTCGACCCCTCGACCGAGGCCGCCGACGCCTCCCCCCGCCGCGCCGCCGGCTGAGACCTCGCGCCGGGCCGGTGGACGGAGCGGCGGGCGGACCGGAGGCCTTGACCGCGCAGAGGGCGCTCGGCGGGGACGCCGTTCCTGCGGGGCAGGGCCGGGCGCCGCAAGGCAGCGTCTGGCGCGAGGAGCCAGGGTCCGACATCGCGAGGCCAGGGTCCGTTGCTGGAGTTCAGGACCTGACGCTGCGAGGCAGGGCCGTCGCCAGGAGCCAGGGGCGAATGCTGCGAGGCACGATCCCATGCTGCGAGCCAAGGCCCGACGCTGCGAGGCGGAGCCCAAGACCGAGAGGCGAGGCCCGAGGCTGCGAGGCTGAGGCCGACGCCGTGAGGCCTGGCCCGGGGCTCCCGGGCAGGTTCCGACGCTACGAGGCAAGGCCCGGGGCTCGGCGGCAGGCGCCGACGCTACGAGGCGGGGTCCGAGGCTGCGAGGCGGGGGTCTGCCTGCGGGCCGCCGGGGCCCGGCGGCCGCTTTCTCGCCTCCGGCGCGGCGTCGGCGGCGCTTTCTGGCGACAGGTTCGGCGCGGCTGTCGCGCGCGGCGCGGCGCGTGGGGGCGCGTTTCATCTTTCTTCACGCCCGTCGGATAGCCGTTGCCGTCGGACCCTACGGAGCCGCCAGAGATGCTCGACCCCGCCAGCTTCAGCCAGGACCCGACGATGGTCGCCACTGCGCTGATCGTCGGCGCCGCCGGCGTGGCGCTGTCGGTGCGCTTCTACCTGCGCGCCTGCTCGGAGCCGCGAGAACGCCGGCGCTGGTGGCTGATGCTGACCGGCATCACCTCGGGCGCCGACGTCTGGGCCATGCAGACCCTGCTGGGACTGGGCTACATCGACGGCGCGCCGCATGCCCATGACCCGGTGCTGGTGATCGTCGCCTTCGTCGTCGCGGTGATCGGGGGCGTCGGTCTGCTGCAATACGCCCACGGGCGACGCAGCGTCTGGGCGGCGCTGGTGGTCGGGGCGGGCTACGGGGTCCTGACCTCGGGGGTGCAGGTGTCCAGCATCGCCGCGGTCGCGGCGCAGGGCCGGACGATCTGGCGGCCGGAGATGCTCGCCGCCCTGGTGGCCTGGGCGGTTCCGGTCTGCGCCGTCGCCTCGGCGATCCTGCGCAACCGCGCCCGCGCCGGCGCGCCCTGGCAGGCGGCGGGCGTGTTCGTGATCTGCATGGCCGGCATGTTCGCGATCGGCCTGCACGTCGCCGTCTTCGCGCCCGACCCCGAGGCGACCATCCCCCTTGGCATGATCGAGGATCACGGCATCGCCCTGCTGGTGGTCACCCTGACGGCGATCGTGCTGATCCTGGGCGCGGCCTTCGTGGTCATCGACCGCTCCGCCGTGCGCGAGGCGCGGGCGCGCTACCGCCACATGGCGCTGCACGACCCGCTGACCGACCTGCCCAACCGCGCCTGCCTGCACGACGCGCTGGCCGAGGCGGTCTCGGCCTCGGGCGCGCTGCACGCGCGCATGGCGGTGGCCGCGCTCGACCTCAACCGGTTCAAGCCGGTCAACGACGTGCACGGCCACGCCGCGGGCGACGCGCTGCTGCGCGGGGTCGCGGCCGCGCTCTCCGCCGCGCTGGGACCGGGGGAGTTCGTGGCCCGAACCGGGGGCGACGAGTTCGTGGCCTTCAAGACCGGCCTCGCCGACCGCTCCGAGGCGCAGGCCTTCGCGGCCCGCCTCGCCGCCGCCGTGCGCGAGCCGGTGGATTGGGAGGGGCTGTCCCTCTCGGTCGGCTGCGGGGTGGGGGTGGCGCTGTTTCCCGACGACGCCGACACGCCCGCCGCGCTGCAGTCGCGCGCCGACCTCGCGCTCTACCGCGCCAAGGGCGACGCGGGCGAGGCGCCGCGCTTCTACGAGCAGCGCATGGACGAGGCGATGCGCGCCCGCTCGGCCCTGGCGATGGAGCTGCGCGAGGCGCTGGAGCGCGAGGAGTTCGAGCTGTGGTTCCAGCCCCAGGCGCTGCTCGCCGACGGGCGCATCACCGGCTTCGAGGCGCTGCTGCGCTGGCGCCGCCCCGGCCACGGCCTGGTGCTTCCCGGCGAGTTCGTGCCGGTGGCCGAGCAGACCGGCCTGATGCGTCCCATCGGCGCCTGGGTGATCCGCGAGGCCTGCCGCGCCGCCACCCGCTGGCCGGAGGCGTTCGGCGTCGCGGTCAACGCCTCTCCGGGCCAGCTGACCCAGACCGACTTCGCCGAGCAGGTCTCGGACGCGCTGCTCGCCGCCGGCCTCGCGCCCGAACGGCTGGAGATCGAGCTGACCGAGGCGAGCCTGATCGCCGATCACGGCCGCCTGCTGGAGGTGATGGTCGAGCTCAAGGCCGCGGGCGTGAGGGTGGCGATGGACGACTACGGGGCGGGGCTCGCCTCGCTGGGGGCGCTGCGCTCGTTCCCATTCGACCGGCTGAAGATCGACCGGGCCTTCATCGACGCGATGGACCGCGACCCGGCCGCCGCCGCCATGGTCGAGGCGACGCTGCTGCAGGCGCGCGCCCTGAACATGCCGGTGATGGCCGAGGGGGTCGAGGACCCGACCCATCTCGAGCGTCTGCGCCGCCACGGGTGTGAGCAGGCGCAGGGCTACTATTTCGGCCGTCCGATGCCGCTCGACGACGCCTGCCGGCTGATGCAGCGCGCCGGGGACGACGCGCGCTCGGCCTCGGCCGCGAGCTGAGCGCGCCCGACCGGCGGTCAGCCGGCGGGGCCGCCTGAAACCGAATGGCGGGTCGGGGCGCCCTCGGCCGGGCCTGGAAGGACGGCGCGACCTGTCGGGCCGACTGCCTGGTGGGGGCGCGTGTCAGGACGGCTGCGGGCTGGTCTGGGCGCGCGCAGACCCGGCCTCGCGCGGGCGGGAGAGCCGGGGCGAGGCGGGCCGCAAGCCGCCGCCGCGCGACGAGGAGGGCCCGGTTGACGTCGCGCGGCGCGGCGGCTGGAGGGGGATGCAATGGATGCTTGCCATGCGCCCGCACAGGCGTCATACACCCCGCCATGACCGCGACGCCCCTCTCCGCCCCGATCTGCATCGGGATCTGCATTACCCGCTGACGACAGTCCGCGGCGGCGTTCGCTCTTTCCCCGACACACGAAAGACCAACGGCCGGCCGCGGGCCCCGCTGCATCCACGCGCGACCGCCGAGGCCGAAATGACCCATCACCCGCTGAAGCTGCGGAACTCCGCCACCGGCGAGAAGACCGCCTTCATCCCCCGCGACTGGCGCCTGGGCGCCGAGGCGCCCCGGGTGCGCATGTATGTCTGCGGGCCCACCGTCTACGACCGCGCCCATATCGGCAACGCCCGCCCCGCGGTGGTCTTCGACGTCGTGTTCCGCCTGCTGCGCCTCGTCTACGGCGCCGATCGCGTCGACTACGTGCGCAACTTCACCGACGTCGAGGACAAGATCAACGACCGGGCAGCCCAGCTCTACCCCGAGATGCCCCCGCTGGACGCGATCGCGAAGCTGACCGCCGAGACGACCGAGTGGTATCATCAGGACATGGACGCGCTGGGCGTCCTGCGCCCCACGCATGAGCCCCGCGCCACCGGCCACATCCCCGGCATGGTCGCGATGATCGAGACGCTGGTCGCGAACGGCCACGCCTACGAGGCGGAGGGACACGTCCTGTTCTCCGTCGACAGCTACCCCGATTATGGAAAACTCTCGGGCCGCTCGGTCGAGGACATGATCGCCGGCGCCCGGGTCGAGGTCGCGCCCTACAAGAAGAACCCGATGGACTTCGTGCTGTGGAAGCCCTCGACGCCTGAGCAGCCCGGCTGGGACAGCCCCTGGGGCCGCGGGCGGCCGGGTTGGCATATCGAGTGCTCGGCGATGTCCAAGGAGCTGCTGGGCGAGGATTTCGACATTCATGGCGGCGGCGCCGACCTGATGTTCCCCCACCACGAGAACGAGATCGCCCAGTCCTGCTGCGCCGCCCCCGACCACGGCTTCGCGGAGGTCTGGCTGCACAACGGCATGATCCGGGTGGACGGCAAGAAGATGTCGAAGAGCCTCGGCAACTTCTTCACCGCCCATGACAAGCTCGAAGAGATCCCGGCGGACGTGATCCGCGCCATCCTGCTCAACGCCCACTACCGCGACGAGCTGGACTGGACCGAGGCGGTGGTCGAGCAGGCCCGCGCCATCCTCAACCGCCTGAACCGCCTCGCCGACCGGGCGCGGCGCGCGGGGATGAAGCCCGATTTCGACGATCCCGACGTGATCGAGGATGTCTTCGAGCGCCTGTGCGATGATCTCGATACGCATGGAGCCCTTCGCGCCCTGCATCGCTTCGCTGCGGACAACCTCGTGCCCGTCGAGGTGGACCGCGAAAAGCTGCAGCAGGTTATCGACACCGCCGCCTTCCTGGGCTTCGGCCTCTCCTTCGCCGAAGGGCAGGGGCAGGGCGAGGCCCAGGACCATGACGCGGTGATCGCGGCGGCCTGCGCCAGGCTCGACGCGGCGCGGGCGGCGAAGGACTTCGCCGCGGCGGATGCGCTGCGCGCGCTGATGAACCAGGCCGGCCTGGTGGTGCAGACCGGCAAGGGCGGGACGACCGCCGAACGCGGGGTCGACTTCGACGCCGCAGCCCTGGAGGCCCTGAGATGACGAAAGAGCGGCTCTTCCTCTTCGACACGACCCTGCGCGACGGACAGCAGACCTCGGGCGTGACCTTCTCGATCGAGGACAAGATCCGCATCGCCAGGGCGCTCGACGCGCTGGGCCTGGACTACGTCGAGGGGGGCTGGCCCGGCGCCAACCCCACCGACAGCGACTTCTTCCAGCGCGCGCCGGGGCTGAGCCGCGCCACCTTCACCGCCTTCGGGATGACCAAGCGGGTCGGCCGCTCGGCCGAGAACGACGAGGTGCTGGCGGGCGTGACCAATGCCGCCACCCCCGCCGTCTGCCTCGTCGGCAAGACCCACGACTACCAGGTCGAGACCGCGCTGGGCGTGAGCCTGGAGGAGAACCGCGACGCGATCCGCGACTCGATCCGCCACCTGGGCCGCCTCTCGCGAGAGGCGCTGTTCGACGCCGAGCACTTTTTCGACGGCTGGAAGGCCAACCCCGACTACGCGCTATCCTGCCTCGAGGCGGCGATGGAGGGCGGGGCCCGTTGGGTGGTGCTGTGCGACACCAACGGCGGCGCCCTGCCGGCGGAGATCGGGGAGATCGTTTCCCAGGTCTGCAAACGCATCCCCGGGGCGAACGTCGGCATCCACACCCATGACGACACCGGCATGGCGGTGGCGGGCTCTCTGGCCGCCGTCGACGCGGGCGCCCGCCAGATCCAGGGCACGCTGAACGGGCTGGGCGAGCGCTGCGGCAACGCCAACCTCACCTCGCTGATCCCCACGCTGCTGCTCAAGCAGCGCTATGTGGACGCCTACGAGACGGGGGTGGCGCGCGAGGATCTGCCGAAGCTGACCCGCGCCAGCCGGATGCTGGACGACATCCTCAACCGCACCCCCAACCGCCACGCCCCCTACGTCGGCGAGGCCGCCTTCACCCACAAGGCCGGCCTGCACGCCTCCGCCATCCTCAAGGACCCGAGCACCTACGAGCATGTCCCCCCCGAGGTGGTGGGCAACGAGCGCGTCGTCCCGATGTCCAACCAGGCCGGCCAGTCCAACCTGCGCCAGCGCCTGCTGGAGATGGGCCTGCAGGTGGAGAAGGGGGACCCGCGCCTCGGCCGCATCCTCGAGGAGGTGAAGGCGCGCGAGGACGCCGGCTACGCCTACGACGGCGCCCAGGCGAGCTTTGAGTTGCTGGCCCGCGGAGAGCTCGGCCTGCTTCCGAAGTTCTTCGACGTCGAGCGCTACCGCGTGACGGTCGAGAAGCGGATCAACGCCCGCGGCGATGCGATCACCGTCTCCGAGGCCGTGGTGGTCTGCGTGGTGGACGGGGAGCGGATCATGTCCGTCTCCGAGTCCCGGGACCTCGCCACCGACCAGGACCGCGGGCCGGTGAACGCGCTGAGCCGGGCGCTGGCCAAGGACCTCGGCCGCTACCAGGGCTTCATCGAGGACCTGAAGCTGGTCGACTTCAAGGTGCGCATCACTTCCGGCGGCACCGAGGCGGTGACCCGCGTCCATATCGACTCGACCGACGGGCAGGGGCGGCGGTGGTCGACGGTGGGCGTCTCGCCCAACATCGTCGACGCCTCGTTCCAGGCGCTGCTGGACGCGATCCAGTGGAAGCTGATCCGCGACGGCGCGAAAGGGCAGGGCGCAGGCGCCGCCGCCTGAGGCCGCGCCGCGCGCCCGCCCGACGCGGACGCGCCCCTCGGAACATCGATTTTCCTTGAAAGATCGCGGCATTTCGCGCCGCGATCGCAACCTCTCCTCAACCGTTCCCGGGCTTTCCTGCCGGCCAGCGCGCGGCGCAGGGGCCCGGTCTTCTCGGCCCCGGGGGAGGCGTCGCCTGAGGTTTGCGTCCGCGGCCGCCCCCGCCGCTCCGGCTTCGGAGCCGCGTCATGTCCATGCGTCGTCCCCGTCCCCTTTCCAACCCCGTGTTCGGGGAGCGTCCGATCCGGCCCGGCGGGGCCCGCCTGCTGCGCCCGCTGCTCGCCGCCCTGCTGGTCATCGCCGCCTCGGCCGAGGCGCTCGCCGGCCCGGTGGAGGACGACTGGCGCGACCTGGCCCTGAGCCGCTGCGCCCAGGCGATGATCGAGGCGCAGGACGCCGACGAGACCGGCCTTGCGCCGATCGACCCGCTGGCGGCCGCGCTGATCGACGTACGCTCCAACGGGCTGGCCTGGTCGGGGGCGACCGGCCAGGTGCGGCTCGCGCATATGGAACATGCGGTCGCGGGGTCCGTGTTCACCGGCTGCCGGGTGGCCTTCACGCCCTCGGCCGACCCGTTGGCGCCGCCCTCGGTGCCGGTCTCGGTCCCCGACGCCATCGCCGCCTTCGAAAGCTGGCTGGCCGAGGCGCAGGTCGAACACGCCTTTCTCGACATCCATTGTCCCACCGGCCCGCGCAGCTATGCCCGCAAGATCAAGACCCGCGACCTGGTCCCCGCCGAGGTGCAGGTCTCGGTGATCTTCGAGGTGGGGCCGGAGGCCGACTGGATCTTCTTCGCCGCGGTCGAGGAGCCGCTGGGCCAGGGCGAATGCATGGGCTGACCCCGACCCCGACCCCGACCCCGACGCCCGCGGCCCCGGAGGCGCGGTTGCGCCAGGGCGGGCCGGCGCGCCGTCCCGCCGCCGCGCCGGCGTCCCGCCGCGCGGGGCAGGGCGGCGGCGCGTGCCTCCGCGCCGCGGATCCACCGGTTTCGCGGCGTTTTGCGCCCGCAATCCTCCCCGTCGCATTGCACGCGCCGCTCGCCTGCGCTATCCGGCAGAACGTCAGGGGCCGCGCGCAGACGGCCCGAGCGCCTCGGAGATCCGGATGACCGATTACGCCGC